>JAKAEN010000009.1 GCA_021818355.1 Actinomycetes bacterium
GCTCTTCGAGCTCGTCCCTCCCCGGTCGCTTCCAGACGCCTGACTTACCCCCGACTTTCTCCCAGAGTGCCAGGTCTCCTATGGTCATCGACCGGTCTATCGACTTGCACATGTCGTAGATGGTCAACGCCGCGACCGCACAAGCAGTCATGGCCTCCATCTCGACACCCGTCCGGTCAACTGTCTCCACCTGGGCTTCGACCTCCACGTTGTCGTCGCCGATCAGGAAGTTCACGTAGACCGAGCCAACCAGGAGCGGATGGCAGAGGGGGATCATCTCGGCGGTGCGCTTGGCGGCCTGAATCCCGGCGATGCGGGCCGCACCAAGGACGTCTCCCTTGGTAATTGCGTTCGAAGCCACCTTCGCGGTCGTCTCAGGGAGCATTTGGACCTTGCAACGCGCGACGGCACGCCGATGCGTGGGCTCCTTCGGCGTAACGTCGACCATGCGCGCCCGACCAAGCGGGTCGAGGTGGGTGAGGCCGGAGTCTGTCATGGCCGTACAGCCTAGATCGAATTACAAGGGGCGTGCCAGGTATGCGCCCCATTCAGCCCGTCGGCTCAACCACCGATCTGGCTCATGGACCGCCCGGGGCGGTGGAAGTTGACATTGCCGATCGAGTGGCCCGCCCACTTCAGTCCGACGGCCCGCTCGATCTCGCTGCGAAGCTCGTCGTCGGAGCCGCCGTTGCGAAGGATGTTGCGCAGGTCGAACTCCTCGACCGCGAACAGGCAGGTGCGGAACTGGCCCTCGGCGGTGATGCGTACCCGGTCGCAGTCCGCACAGAACGGCTTGGTTACGGTGGGGATGGCGCCAAATTCGCCGGCGCCGTCTAGGTAGCGGTAGCGGCTGGCGGGCGCGGATCCGTGGGGGATCTCCTCGATCGGGTAGGCCTCGGAGATCCTGGCAACGATCTCCTCCGACGGTACGACCTTGTCGAAGCTCCAGGCGTCATCGGCGTCGAGGGGCATGAATTCGATGAATCGAGGTGTCACGCCGTGCTCACGGCCGAAGGTGGCGAAGTCGACCACCTCGTCGTCGTTCATGCCGCGCATCACCACAACGTTGAGCTTCACGGGATCGAAGCCGGCTTCCTTGGCCGCCTCGATTCCCGCCAGCACGCGGTTGAGCTGGTCCCGCCGCGTCATCTCGGCAAAGCGCCGGCGGTCGAGGGAGTCGAGCGAGATGTTGATCCTTCTCAGGCCGGCCTTCTTGAGGTCGTGCGCCATCGTGGCCAGGGTCGCACCGTTGGTGGTCATTGCCAGGTCGACCGGCCTGCCTGTGTCCGGTGCCGCCAGGCCGCTCAAGCGCTCGACGAGGAGGGGAAGCTGCGCCCGAACCGTGGGCTCGCCACCTGTGAGACGGATGCCGGTGAATCCGTAGTCCTCCACACAGATGCGCGCGATGCGGTGGATCTCCTCGAAGGAGAGGATGTCTTCACGCGGAACCCACAGCATTCCCTCTGCGGGCATGCAATACAGGCAGCGAAAGTTGCACCGGTCGGTGATCGAGATCCGCAGATCTCCGATTCGCCTGCCAAAGGAGTCGACTAGCGGGCGCGTCTTCATAGGTGTGAGAAGTTTAGCGTCTGCCCAGAGCTAGGGGAGAGCGACTAGGCGACGCTCAGCGCGCCGCGGTCGCCGGCCCGAGGGGCATTACCTCCACCATCTCTCCCTCGGTGTAACCGTTGCCGTCCGGGCATATCGCCAGCGCGTTTGAGCGGGCCATCTCGTGCAGCATGTGCGAGCTCTGGCCCTCCAGGGAGTGCACCGATAGGTGCC
Organism: Actinomycetes bacterium; assembly: GCA_021818355.1. Lineage (GTDB taxonomy): Bacteria > Actinomycetota > Acidimicrobiia > Acidimicrobiales > Acidimicrobiaceae > Acidithrix. Next base: position 1,783 of record JAKAEN010000009.1, read on the forward strand.
CGTCGGGCCCGGCCGAGAGCAGCGCCCTGGCGTAGTGCACACGTCCATCCGGATGGCGCCGGTAGGAGTTGGCGGCCTGCACAGTCAGGTTGGGGTCGAACAGGTCTGCGTGTCCGTGCATCTTACGGATGGCGGGGCGGACGAAGAGTTCGAAGCTGACCAGCGCCGAGACCGGGTTGCCCGGCAGGCCGAAGAGCGGGACCCCTTCGACCAAACCGAAGGCGAAGGGTTTTGCGGGCCGGATGGCGACCTGCATCCAGCGCATCTCCCCCTTGGAGATGTCCCGCAGCACTTTCTTCGTGTAGTCGAAGTCACCTACGCTGACTCCCCCGGAGGTGACGATTGCATCCACCTCGGCGGCGGCGCCCAGGAAGGCCGAGCGCAACGCGTCCTCGTCATCGGGAACGACGCCGAGGTCGACCACATCGACTCCGGCAGTGGAGAGTATGGCGCGCAAAGAGTGGCGGTTGGAGTCGCGTATCTCTCCCGGTCTTAGCGCTCGAGCTTCGTCGACAAGCTCACTTCCGGTCGAAATCACTCCGACCCTGGCACGCCGATGGACCGGGACCTTCACGTAGCCAGCGGATGCCAGCACCCCAAGATGCGCGGCCCCCAGCACCGTGCGCTCGGGGAAGAGGAGCGCACCGGCGGCGATGTCGGAGCCGGCGGTGCGGATGTTCTCGCCAAGGCGAACGGCGCGAAGAACCTTGACGCCCCCCGCGGCCTCCTCGGTGTCCTCGACCATCACCACCGCGTCCGCCGCGGTGGGGATCACCGCGCCGGTCATGATGCGCAGGGCCGCTCCTTGCGGAAGCTCCCGCGGCGGGTCTCCGGCGGCTATGGTGCCTGCCACCGGAAGGGTCACCGGATTCTCGGCGCTTGCGCCCGAGACCGCCTCGAAGCGCAGCGCAAAGCCGTCGACGGCGGTGTTGTCGAACGGAGGGATGCTTTCCTCCGAGTGCACACCCTGGGAGGTGGCCAACCCGAGGCAATCGTCGAGTGGGAGCGCCATCGCCCGCAGAGGGGAAATTCGCTCAAAGACGTGTGATTGTGCTTCGTGCAGCGGGATCATGACTCTTGAATCCAGCCGTTCCTGTCTCTATTCGCCTTCGCTCTTGCGCTCGTACATGGAGCGCAACTCCTCATCCCGGACGACCAGATCGGCGATGAACGCCCTGAGGGGAGCCCCCAGATCGTTGCGGGTGAGGGCTATTTCGACGGTCGCCCGCAGGTAGTCGAGCTTGTTGCCGATGTCGTAGCGCCGGTCCGCCGCCACCAGGCCATAGGCGGCCTGCCACGAGAGCAGGAGTTGTATGGCGTCCGTGAGCTGGATCTCCCCGTTCACGCCGGGGGCCGTCTTCTCGAGAGCTTCGAAGATCTCGGGGGTGAAGACGTAGCGGCCGGTAACCGCCAGGTTGGAGGGCGCGTCCTGAGGCTTGGGCTTCTCGACGATTCCCGAAATGCGCACCAGGTTGTCCGTCACGGGTTCAGGCTTGACGCAGCCGTACAGGTGAATCTGGGACTCCTCGACCTCCTGGAGCGCGATGACCGATCGGCCGTGCCGGTAGAACTGCTCGAGCATCTGGGGCAGGAGAGTGGATGTGCCGTCGCTGATGTCGTCGGCGAGTAGCACTGCAAAGGGGTCGGTACCGACGTGGGCTCGAGCCGCCGCGACCGCGTGCCCAAGTCCGCGGGGGTCGCCCTGGCGGACGTAGTGGATTTGAGCCATGCTCCCCACCGCCTTGACCAGGGCAAGCTCCTCGTCCTTCTTTGCCTGCTCCAGGTAGTACTCGAGCTCGAACGAGCGATCGAAGTGGTCCTCGATGGAGCGCTTCGATCGGCCGGTGACAACGAGGATGTCGTCGAGGCCGGCGGCAAGCGCTTCTTCAACCACGTACTGGATTGCGGGCTTGTCGACGACGGGAAGCATCTCCTTGGGTTGGGCCTTGGTGGCGGGAAGAAAGCGCGTGCCGAGGCCGGCTGCCGGGATCACCGCCTTGCGAACCTTCTTCATGAAACCCCCTACGACCAAGATCCTGGCGCGGCCGGCGAGTCGTTGGCGCCGGCCGGAATGTCTAACGCCACGATAGCAAGGGCACATTAGGCGCAGGTCTTTGCCCCGGTACGGCGACGATGCCACATCCGGCCGCTGGGCCGCCTAGAATTAGCACTCAGAAGTCGAGAGTGCCAAAGTTTGGGGAGTAGAGGATGCCCAGGTACGAGTACGCGTGCAGGTCTTGCCAGCACACCTTCGAAGTCGTCCAATCCTTCACGGACGATCCACTCACGGTGTGCGAGAGCTGCGGCGGCGAGCTGCGCAAGGTCTTCGGCAACATCGGGATCACCTTCAAGGGCAGCGGCTTCTATCGCAACGACGCGCGCTCTTCCTCGTCCTCCACGCGCCCCGCCGCCAGCACAGAGAGCAAGCCCGCCGCCACAGCCAGCGACACCGCCGGAACCGGTTCTGCCGCGGCCGCCTCGGCCTGAGGCGTTCAGCCGCCCAGGATTACTCGGGGTCCCCTGCCCCAACTGACGTAGTGCCAGCTCCAGTTCAGAAGTACTGAGAGCCTGTTCCTCACGCCAAGCAGGGTCATCACGTGTAGAGCAAGCCATGCGAACCACGCTGAGGAGCCTGTGAGCTTGATGCCTCCGCCAAGCTCGGCCACCGCGGCCCGCCTGCCTATGGTGGCCATCGTGCCCTTGTCCTTGTAGCGGAAGGGCTTCGTCTCCTCTTCGGCCTCGATGGCCTTTATCATCATCGCCGCGTGCTGGCCGGTTTGGATCGCGGGCTGAGCGAGCTGGGGAATCAGCTTGTCCCCCGGACCCATCGTGCCCGCGACATCGCCGGCTGCGAAGATGTTCGCAAAGCCCTTCACCCGCAGATCGGGTTCGACCTCGATCCTCCCGTTGCGCAAGTGGGGAAGGCCCATCGAGCGCACTTCCTCCGAGACTCCAACTCCCGCTCCCCAAACGATCAGGTTCGACTCGATGAACTCGCCATCACCCAGCTCGACTCCGGTCTCGGTGACGCTCTTGACGGCGGTGTTCAGCTTGACTTCGACGCCCCGCGACTTGAGCTCGCGTAGCGCGTAGCGCGAGAGCGAAGGCGAAAAAGCCCCAAGGAGGCGGTCCTGCGCCTCGATGAGGACGACCCGGGCTGCATCAGGGTCCAATGTCGGATAATCGGTGCTCAGCGCGCGGGACTTCAGTTCGGCCAGGGCGCCCGCCATCTCCACTCCGGTGGCGCCTCCCCCCACCACCACGGTGGTGAGGTTGTAGTCCTTCATGCCGTGAGCGGCAACCCACTCGAACATCGCAAAGACCCGGTTGCGCACCTCGATGGCCTCGTCGAGCGTGTAAATCGCTCTGCAATTCCGGGCCGCGCCCGGCACGCCGAAGTAGTTGGTGGTCGCCCCTACGGCCAGGATGAGATAGTCGTACGGGAGCGAGACCCCGTCGGCAAGGATCACCCTTTGGGCATCGCTGTCGATCTTCTCTAGGATGCCCTGGCGGAATTTCACGTTCTGCCTGTGGCGGAGAAGGGTGCGAACCGGGAAGGCCACGTCTCCAGGGTTCAGGCCGGCGGTGGCAACCTGATAGAGAAGGGGCTGGAAGGTGGCAAAGTTGTGCCGGTCGATCAGGGTGATTGAGTACCCTTTGCCTTGCAGGGCCTCCATCGCCGACAGCCCGGCGAATCCTGCTCCGACGATAACTACACGCTTCATGATTCCTCGCTAAATGCCACGGCGGGGGTGGACGGGCATCCCGCGCTACCCGGGTTCGGGGGAGGTGTTCGGGCGCGCAAGCTGCTTAAAGCGTAGTTGACCAGGAGGGGACCGACATCCGCTCAGGCTTGGGGATGGCTCGTTGGCGGCACGATGCGTGGTCGCCATCGGCGTGGGGGGTCGAAGTGAACGCTGTGAATTTCACCATCGGCGAGCGAGCGCAAGAGATCGGCCGGCCCGATGATGCCGGCTCCCGGGGCCAGCACGTAGGTCGATCCGATGGCCGCCTCCACATGGGCGTCGCTTCCGGCTCCGAGCGCTACGCCGTTGGCTTCGGCAATCGTTCGTGCGGCGGGTATTGAGCCGTGGGGGGCGACTTTGGAGTTGGCGACCTCGACGATATCCGCGAGTCCACGCCTGCAAAGATCGGCCAGGTCCGCTAGCGAAACCGATACGCGAACCGCGTCGCCGGGATGAGGAACGTAGACCAGACCCCCTTGGTCCCGAATGCGGCCGGCGGCCTGAGCAGCGTTGAGGCCGGGCGGTATCCGCTCGGTGAGGAACAGTCCGATCAGCTCGCCCTCGGCGACGCGCGTCTCCTGCCCCACGATCACCGCCTCGCCGAGGCGACGGCGCAGCTCGACGGCGCCTTCGATGGTCAAATGGTCGGTTACCGCGACGTAGTCGAGCCCCGATTCCTGAAACGCGGTCACGTAGTCATCGAAGGTGGTGGTGGAATCACCCGAGCGGTGCGTGTGGGTGTGCAAGTCGATGCGCAACTCGGCCGACTCAGGTCCCGCTGACGTTCACGTTGCCAATCGCCAGTGTCAGGCCGGCGGTTCCGCCCGGCCTGAAAGTCAGATCGTTGCCAACCGCCCGGACATCTAGGAGCATCTTCTGCAGGTTCGACGAGATGGTGAATTCCTTGACGGGTTCGGCCAACTCGCCCCCACGTACACGAATGCCCTCCGCTCCGACCGAGAAGTCGCCACTGATCGGATTCACCCCGGAGTGAATTCCCGAGATCGACTGGATCAGGTAGCAATCGCCTGCCTCGGCCAATATCTGCTCGGGCGAGCTTTCTCCGGGCAGGGCCATGGTCGCTCTGGGTCCTGGCGTGGTGGATCCGGCTATTCCGCCGCGGATGGCGGAACCGGTGGAGGTGGTGCCGTCCTTGCGAGCCGTATAGGAGTCATAGAGATACCCCTTGAGCGTCCCGCCTTCCAACAAGACGTTCCGCCGGGAGGCAAGCCCCTCGTCGTCATAGGGGGAGGCGGAGAAGAACCGAGGGTCGCCCGGGTCGTCGACCAGAGTGACCAATGTGCTCGCGACCTGCTCGCCAAGGCGGCCCGCAAAGATTGATCGCCCTTTCTGCACCGCTTCGGCCGAGAGCGTGGATGCAACGATTGCCAGCAGAGAGGAGGCGATGTCCGGCTCCAGGATCACGGTGAAGAGGCCACTCGCCGGCTTGGTGGCGCCAAGCATCCTGGTGGCCTTCTCGGCGGCCTCGGCGGCCGCGAAACCGAGGTCGAGGCCGGCCACGTCGCGTGAGGCGTGCATCCCATAGCCGGTCTGGGTCTCGTCCTCCGTGCCGGCAAGTGCGTAGGCCCAAAGCCAGCAATAAGTCTGCTGGGTGTACGAGGCGATGCCTGCGGAATTGACCACCGCACCTTCGACGGAGACGTCCCCGTAGTTGGAGGAGTTGAGGGAGCGGATGCGGGAGTCCTTCGCCTTGACAGCACGCTCGAGCTCCATCGCGAGCTCGATCTTGCTCGCGGTCGGGGTCGTAAGGATGTCCCCTCGCCAGAGATCGAGGGCGGGCGCCTCGACTCCGTCCGGGCTTGCTATCCCGCTGTGCGGGTCCTCGGAGGCGAAGCGTGAGTTATCGCGAGCCTCTGCGAGCGCCCTCTCTATCTCGGCCTTTTCCAGGGTTCCGGCATACGAGACACCGACCCGGTTTCCCCGGATTACGCGTATGCCGATGCCGGAGGACTCCGCGCTGGTGAGCGACTCGACTGAGGCCTGGTATACCCGAATCGACGTCTCCCGTTCCCAGACGACGTAAGCCTCGATCTCCTCGCCGGCAGCGGCCTGGCCGACGACTGATTTCCCGATTTCGATCAGATCAGGCACCTGCGGTTCCTCCCACGGTCACTTGGGTGATCCTCACCGTTGGCTGCCCGCAGCCCACCGGCACGCTCTGGCCGTCCTTGCCGCAGGTTCCGGGAATGATCGCGAAGTCGTCCGCCACCGCATCAATGTTGGCAAGGACTTCGGGGCCGTTGCCGATGAGATTGGCATCCCGGAGCGGCGCGGTGATCTGTCCGTTCTCGATCAAGTAGGCCTCCGTCATCCCAAACACGAAGTCGCCTGTGGCGGTGTTGACCTGACCTCCTCCAAGCTTGGCGACGTAGATGCCGCGTTCCGTGTCGGCGATGATCTCATCGGGGCTCTGCTGCCCGGGCATCAGGTAAGTGTTGGTCATGCGGACCATCGGCAGGTGCGCGTAACTTTGGCGACGCCCATTGCCGCTCGAGGCGCGGCGCTCCCTCGACCCCTGCGTGGAGTCCCACATGTAGTCGGAGAGGACTCCGTTCTCGATCAGCACGTTTCGCCCGGCCGGGTTTCCTTCGTCGTCATGGGAGTAGGTGCCCCATTGGTTGCTTACTGTGCCGTCGTCCACCAGCGTCACGAGCGGGCTCGCGACGGTCTCGCCAACCCGCCCCGCATAGACCGAGGACGCCTTGAGGATGTGGTCTGCTTCCAGGCCGTGGCCGCAGGCCTCGTGGAAGAGCACCCCACCACCCTGGCCCGCGAGCACGACCGGCATTGGGCCCGACGGAGTGGGTCGCGCGGAGAGCTTCTGGATCGCTCGATTGGCTGCTCGAGCAGCGAGTTCGTCGACGTCGACCTCTTCGAAGAGTTCGAAGCCCATCGTCATCGCCGCGGTCTCGTACCCGGTCTGCATTCCGGTATCGCCTAGCGCGATGCAGGAAATCGAGAGGCGCGTGCGAACCTGCTCCTCCTCGACGAAGACGCCGTCGGAGTTGGCGACCAGGAAGCGGCGAAGCGAGTCCGAATAGCCCGCGTTCACTTGACGGATGGCGGCACCCTGCCCTCGTCCGGCGGTATCGAGGCGCCTGAGCAGCTCTATCTTTCGGTCCTTTGCGACCGATCCGGGGACGGCTTTGTCGTGTGACAGCGGGACGAAGACCCGTGGCGTTACCGCGACTTCCGCGGCGCGCGAGGTGGAGCCTCGCGCCAGGGACGAGGCGGCCTCGATAGCGCGGTTCAGACCGGCTTCCGAGAGATCCGCAGTGTGGGCAAAGCCGGTGGTGTCGCCGAATCTCACCCTGATGCCGGCTCCCCTGGAAGTGCCGGAGGCGAGCTCCTCCACCAATGAGTCTTCAAGTGATGCGGAGAAGGTGGCCTTCTCCTCCACGAAGATCTCCGCAAAGTCGCCGCCACGGGCAAGCGCTCGCCGAAGAACCTTTTGAACCAGTGTCTCGTCTAGAAGCGTCATGTGGAACTCCTTCTCACTTCAAAACTACGCGATGCCGCAGCGCAAGTTGCCGGACCACGTCATGTGCACACCTGTGGCCTCTTGCTCCAATCATTCGACGACCTGCTCTATAATCTGGGGGACGGGCAGCGCCGTATCGGCCTAAAGCGGTGTTTGGCCCTTGGCGCTTTCAGGTTCGCCTCTATGGGGTGGCCAATGCTCCCTGTTCCCAGCGGATGAGGGGCACAGCAGAAACGTGGGGCTCAGATGGGCAAGGCTCTTAGCGAAGACAAGAATTCGAGCCGCCCAGCCTCCGACAGCGCATGGCGGCGCGCATGGCCCGTCTTGCGCTTGGCCAGCACGGTTGTCATGGTTTACGTCCTTTTCACCAAGGTGGACTGGACAAGCGTCACCCAGATCGGACGACGCGGCTTCGGCCTGATCCTCATCTCCTTCTTGACGACGCTGGTGGGGATAGTTCTCTCCGGCTATCGCTGGCAGCGGGTGCTCGACGCCTTGGAGGTTCCCTCCAGGATGCGCGACCTGGTTGAGCTGCAGTTGGCTGGCATGTTTGCAGGCAACTTCCTTCCTTCCACGGTGGGAGGTGACGTGGTTCGGGCCACCTGGCTTGCCAAGCTGAACAAACTGGGAGCTGATTCCGCCGCCTCGGTTGTGCTCGAGCGCCTGACGGGGTGGCTCGTTCTTCCCCTGCTCGTACTGGCCGGAATGTTCATAGACCCGGGGATCCTGCACTTGGGGGGGATATCCAAGATCATCCTTCTGGTGGCGCTGCTCACCCTGTCGGGGCTGGTCGCTATCGTCGCCGTATTTCGTTCCGCTCACCTGACCAAGAGGGCCAGGCGGGTGAAGGCGATCGGGGAGCTGCTTCAGTCTCTCTATTCGGGGCTTGGGAAGGTGCAGCGCCGGCCGTCCACTCTTCTCCCTGTCTTCGGATGGGCGTTCATGTACCAGCTGTGCGTGCTTCTGGCGAGCATCTTCGCGGCCCAGGCGCTGCACATATCCATCGGCTGGAAGGAGATGCTCGTCTTCGTTCCGACGGTCGCCATGCTGCAGGTGGTCCCACTCACCATCGGTGGGCTCGGCATTCGTGAAGGCGCGCTGGTCCTCATGCTGCATCCGCTGGGGATCGGCTCGGCCCAGGCGATCGCCTTCGGATTGCTGGTCTATGCCATCAACATCGGCGCTTCGCTCCTTGGGGCTCCGAGCTTCGCACTCGGATCCAATCGAATCGTCGCCCGGCATGTCGCGGCACTGAAGGGCGCTCCTGAACAGAGATGAGCGGCGGCGTTTGCGGTCTCCGCCCTCGCGGGTCTAGCTTCTCATCCGGAGGCGGCACGTGCCGGTGACCGGGCGGACCGCGATGCTCCGGCGGTCTTTGGTCTTGCCGGGAGGTAGCATCATAACTTTTCGGCCCCGAGAGTTTGGTGGCGCGGCGGATCCATGGACCTGACGAGCGAAACGGTTGTAGAGGGCGTCCCCGCGGGTCTCACCTGTGTAGCCGAGCGGATCAACGGGCGTCTGCAGGCCCTCTTTGAGGCGGAATCCGAGCGCTGGCGTGGCGTCGACCCCGAACTCGCGGTACCCTACGAGGCGCTGACGCGTATCGTCGAGGCCGGTGGCAAGCGGCTCCGGCCCGCTTTCTGCTACTTCGCCTATGTCGGTGCGGGCGGCGACCCCGATGACTCGATCGTCGTCGACGCCGGTGCGGCGCTCGAGCTGCTGCACGCTTTCGCCATTATTCACGACGACATCATGGATGGCTCCGAGCTGCGGCGCGGCGCCAAGAGCGTCCATCGCAACTTCACCGACATGCATGCCGACGAGCACTTCAAGCGAGAGCCCCGGCGCTTCGGCGAAGGGGTCGCCATTCTCATCGGAGACCTGGCCTTCGTGTATGCGGACTCCCTACTGGAGGCCGCACCCCCTGAGACCCGGCGAATCTACACGGAGCTGCGTCTCGAGGTCAACGTCGGCCAATATCTCGACCTGATCGGTACCGCCCGCGGCAAGCCCACCGTGGATTTGGCGGAGCGGATCTGCGTCTACAAGTCGGGCAAGTACACGGTGGAGCGTCCGCTGCATATAGGTGCCTCGTTGGCCCATGCACATCCACGCGTCCTCGATCAGCTGAGCTCCTTCGGCATTCCGCTGGGTGAGGCCTTCCAGCTCCGGGACGACATGCTGGGAGCCTTCGGCGATCCAGTGGTGATCGGCAAGCCGGTCGGAGAGGACCTGCGCGAGGGCAAACCGACCTCGCTGGTCGCACTCACTCTGGAGCGGATAGCCGGCCATGAGCGCGAGCTCTTCCTGGACCTTTTCAACCGGGACGAGCACGACGAGGCGGATTTGGCAACGATGCTGGGCCTCATCGAGGCGAGCGGCGCGCGCGCGATGGTGGAGTCGCGCATCGACCAGCTCGTTTCGCGATCCCTGGAGGCGTTGGAGGCGGCGGATCTCGAAGCGGAGCCCACGCGACGACTCGCTGAGCTGGCGATTTTCGTCGCCAATCGGTCGCTCTAGCCGAACGGCGGATCGAGAGTGGGGCAGCCTTTGCGAGCGCCCGTGCGCCAGGCCTGGCCAAGCCGCAACCGGACCCCGTTGCTCGGTGCCTCCCTGGCCGCCGCCGCCGCGTCGATCCTGGCTCTGCTGGTGCCTTTCGGCAACGACACCGCAGCCCATCTGTTTCTGACCCGCGCATTTGCGCTCCACGGGTTCTCCTGGTGGGACAATTACTGGTACTTCGGCAGGTTCGACTTCATCGGCTACTCGTATCTTTACTATCCATTTGCGGCGGTAGCCGGGGTCAAGTTGCCGGCGGTGGCCGGGATCACCGCCTCCGGATACGCAATCTCGCGCCTTTTGCCGGATCGCGGCCACGGAGCGGGAATAGCCGCGGCAGCCAGCGCGTTAGTGGGGGTGCTGATTCTCACCGGCGCATATCCGTTCCTGCTGGGGATGGGTCTCGCTGCGCTGGCTCTCCTTGCCTTCCTGGACACGCGTAGGGGCCTCTACCTGCTCGGAGTCGCAGCGGCGGGGGCCTCCTCGCCGCTAGCTCTGGTCGGCCTGGGCTTCGTGATGGTGTACGTGGTCGTGCGGCGCAGGAGCGAATCGGGCAGGTTGCGCGTGGCGGAGCTGCTTCGTTCGACCGAGGTGCTCGATCTAATCGCCCTGGCGGCTGTCGGGGTCGTCCTTGCCAGCCCGCTGTTCATCTTCCACATTCGCGGCACGTACCCTTTCTACGGCTCCGACCTGGCGATGGCCCTGGCCTTCGCGGCTGTGCTCATGTTGGCGGCCATTCGCCTTCCCCGCGGCGACGCGGTTGCGTTGAGGGCGACCGCAGGCCTTTACGCGATCCTCGTCCTTTTGGTGTTTATCCACCCCGGTGCGCTCGGGGGCAACGCTGCGCGAGTAGGTGAAATATCGCCCGTGATCATCGCGGCGGTTTGGCTGCGCGGGGATTTCCGTCCTGTCGCGGCCCGCATCGGAGTCGCCGCGACTTTGGTGCTCTCGCTCGTATGGATGTCCATGTCGGTCGTTGCGCCGCTCGGAGATCCGGCGGCCGCGTACCTCACCAGGGCGGCCGATTGGCGTCCCGTGATCGCGGCACTGCGCCCTCTCGCGGATGGAAAGCGTGTCGAGTATGTGGACTCGCTCCTGCACGAGGGTGCGTGGTTTCTGCCCAGGAAGGGAATCGCGATCGCCCGGGGCTGGTTCCGCCAGGATGATTTCCCGGTGAACGCGATCTTCTATGGATCGGCGCTCGAGCCCGGGGCCTATCGGTCTTGGCTCTGCGGCAATCAGATCGGGGCCGTGGTGCTCCCTCCCGGGCCCTATGACTATTCCTCCGCGCAGGAGGCGGCGCTGGTCTCCTCGCATCCGGCGTTTCTTTCCAGCCCTATGCGCATCGGACGGTTCGAGCTGTTCAAGGTGACCGGATGTCCGACGCCGGCGGCTGAGGTGGTCCGCATAGCGCGCACCTGGATCGAAGTGCGCATCTCAGGTCCGGGCAGCTACCGGATACCGCTCAGCTACTCGCCTTTTGCAGCGAGTTCGAGGGGCGAATTGGCGCCGGCTTCGAACGGCATGACCGAGATCACCGTCTCGGCTCCTGGGCTGGTGAGGATAGATCGATGAGAGGAGTGGAAGACCAATAGTCACTCAGCGCCCACATAGGCCTTTGGCCCTGTGGGATTATTGCTCCTAGAATTTCGGTTTGAAGTTTCAGCTCCTGCGCCGCGATCCCGGGTGGTCCATGGAGCTTGAGATGATGACCGGCGGCGGAACGGGACCGATGCGGTAGCCGCGGAATGGATATCGTCGGGGCCTGTCGCGGAGGAATTTATTGGCACTGCTCGAGAAGATCAATCAGCCCACCGACCTGAGGAAACTCAGTTCGGCCGAGCTTGAGGAGCTCTCGGAGGAGATCCGGCAGTTCATCGTGGACACGGTGACCGTGACCGGTGGGCATCTCGGCAGCAACCTCGGCGCGGTCGAGCTGACGATTGCCATGCATCTTGCCTTCGAATCCCCGAAGGACATACTCCTCTTCGACACCGGCCACCAGGCCTACGTGCACAAGATCATCACCGGCAGGCGTCCGCGCTTCGAGACGCTTCGTCAGGAGGGTGGGCTTTCGGGGTACCCCTCGCGCAGCGAGTCCGAGCATGACTGGATCGAGAATTCGCACGCCTCCACCGCCTTGTCCTACGCCTACGGCCTTTCCAGCTCGCTAGAGCTGGGACGCGGCCCGGCGGTCGGACTGGCCGATTCCCAGTCCGCGTCGGACTCCACGCGACATGTGGTCGCCCTGGTCGGGGATGGCGCGTTGACCGGCGGCCTCGCATACGAGGCCCTGAACAATCTTGGGCACGGCGCCAAGAAAGTGATCATCATCTGGAACGACAACGGCCGTTCCTATGCGCCGACAATTTCTCGGCTTTCCAGCTCGATCACGCGCATTCGGCTCAACCCGACCTACATCCAGGCGCGTTCACGGGTCCGCCAGGTGCTGCAGGAGTTTCCCAAGGTTGGCCCTTTGGCCACCTCTGGCCTGGTCAGCCTGACGGCCGCGTTGCGCGAGGCGATCGAACCTCGCGTCTTTTTCGAGTCGCTCGGCGTCCGCTACACGGGTCCCATCGACGGTCACGACATCGCGGCCATGGATTACGCCTTCCGCGGAGCCAAGGAGTGGCAAGGGCCGATCGTCGTGCACGTGGTGACCCACAAGGGACATGGCTACGGGCCCGCCGAAGCGGACGAGGTCCAGTGCCTGCACGATCTGAAGGTGGCGGGCATTCTCACCGCGGCTAACCGGGAGTCCTACACCGAAGCGTTCTCCGAAAAGCTCTGCGAGATCGGCGAGCGCAGGCCGGAGGTGGTGGCGATCACGGCCGCCATGCCCAGCCCCACCGGCCTCCTCCGATTCCAGGACCGCTTCCCTGACCGCTTTTACGACGTCGGCATCGCAGAGGGCCACGCGGTCACTGGAGCCGCCGGAATGGCGATGGGTGGGCTGAGACCGGTGGTGGCCATCTACTCGACCTTCCTGACCCGAGCCTTCGACCACGTCAACCTGGACGTGTCGCTTCACAACCTTCCGGTCACCTTTGTAATCGACCGGGCCGGAATCACAGGTGACGACGGACCGAGCCATAACGGCGTGCTCGACCTGGTAGAGATGTTGGCGATTCCGAACATGACCGTTTTCGCACCGTCATCCACGGCAGAGGTCGGAATGGCCTTGGAGGCATGCCTGGACCTACCCGGGCCGAGTGCAATCCGCTTCCCCAAGACTGCCGGCCCCCGTCTGCTGGCTCCCGAGGTCCCGCTTGCTCAGGGAATGGGTGCTCGGCGACTCCGTGAGGGCTCAAGCGGAGTAGCCCTTGTGGGTGTGGGGAAGCTGGCGGAAGTGGCTCTGGAGGCCGCCGGCCGCCTCGATGAAGAGGGCCTGTCCGTGACCGTCTGGGATCCGCGCGTGGTCAAGCCCTTCGACCCGGCCATGTTGGGGGACTTGTCGCGCTGCTCGACTGTCTACGTCGCCGAGGACGGGTTCGTGCCTGGTGGCGTGGGAACACACCTCCGCTATGCCCTCGACGGGCTGCCCGAGTCCGATGCAGAGGTTGTCGAGCTCGGCCTTCCCATCTCGTACGAGAAGGTTGGCAAAGCCGACGCCATCCTCTCCAAGCGTGGCTTGGACGCCATCGGCCTGGTGCAGCGGGTTCTTGCGGATTCGGCCGCCCGCGAAGTGGACGGATTCGGCCTCTCCGAGCTGGCACAAGAGGGCCGCACCACCAAGCCTTTCTAGAGACGGCCTCCAGCGGGCACGATGGCTTGACTGGATTTGAAGTCGGCCCGGGAGACGGCTCGGATCACGGCGTAGGCCTCCATCGCTCTTGCGGCCGTATCGGCCTGGACTGCCTCCATGAGTTGGGCCACCTCCCCCTTCTCTGCGAGCGAGACGTCCAACCAGGCGTCCAGGAGTGCGTCGCCGACCATGACCGGCATGCGGTCATGTATGTGGGCGAGTTCGGGCGTCGCATCCTGCGTGAGGATCACGAAGGTTTCCAAGGGGCTGTTGTCATCGGGTCCGAACCAAAGAGCGGCCAGCGTGGCGATCGGCTCATCCGTGGGATGGATGAAGTACGGGGTCTTGGCGCCCGCGTCCTTCATCCATTCGAAGTAGCCGTTGGCCGGGACGGCAGCACGGCTCATACGAGCGGAGCGGCTGAAGGACGGCTTGGAAAGAACGGTTTCGGACCGCGCATTGATAAGGAGCTTGGGTGCCGGTTGCCCTCTGAAGGAGACGGGATGACCGAAGTGGGCGACCGAAAGGATTCGCGACGCTTCACCTCCCCGCACCGCCATGGCCGGCTCGGTCGGCGCCAGGTTGTAGTTGTGGCGTAGCTCCCCCTCCGGGCCGATCAGCTCCGCAAGCGACGCCGGATCGGGTGCAATTCGCAGGCGGTACTTGTCGATCACGTCCTGCAGCGAGACGCTCTGGGTGAATCTGCCGCACATCTCAGCTCCTCGGAAAGGGTGACCGGACACCGATCCTACCTCTGACGAGGCTCTCTGCGAAGGGCCTCTCATCCAGGAATAGTTGAACCGGCAACTAGTGTTGAAAATAGATGCAAAAAGCAAACATTTCGGATTTGGAACGAGGATTGGTGTGCAGTGGCTGCTGTGGGTGAAGTTAGCGCAGGTAGCGCGGAGAAGATCGGAGGAGCGGGAGGTCTGACGCATCGCCAGATCATGGTCGCACTGAGCGGCCTGATGCTGGGGATGCTGCTCTCCGCTCTGGATCAGACGATCGTCTCCACCGCGCTTCCGACCATCGTCGGTGACCTGGGTGGTCTGAATCATCTTTCCTGGGTCGTCACCGCGTATCTCTTGACGTCGACCGCCGTGACCCCCTTGTACGGGAAGATCTCCGACCTGTATGGCCGCAAGAGGCTCTTCCAGTTCGCGATAGTCGTCTTCCTGATCGGCTCGGCTCTGGCGGGCCTCAGCCAGAACATGGGTGAACTCATCGCTTTCAGGGCGCTGCAAGGGGTCGGCGGTGGTGGGATCTTCGCAATGGTGCTCTCGATCATCGGGGACATCGTGCCTCCCCGCCAGAGGGGCAAGTACCAGGGTTACATGGGGGCTGTCTTCGCCAGTGCCAGCGTCTTCGGCCCACTTGCGGGCGGGTTCCTGACCGATCAGATATCGTGGCGCTGGATCTTCTACGTGAACCTGCCGATCGGCATCTTCGCCTTGATCGTCACCAGCATCGTCTTGAAGCTGCCGGTCAACAAGCTCCGCCACAAGATCGACTTCCTGGGCTCGGCCCTGGTATCGGCGGCTGTGACGACGCTGCTGCTCGTGACCGTGTGGGGCGGACAGACCTACGCATGGGGTTCCACCACTATCGTCGCCCTTATCGCGGCCAGCCTGGCCCTGGCGGCAGCGTTCATATGGCGTGAGGCGAAGGCGGCCGAGCCGATCCTTCCCCTCGGCCTCTTCCGCAACCGGGTCTTCTCGGTCTCCTCGGCCATGGGCTTCATTTCGGGCTTTGCCCTCTTCGGTGCGGTCATCTACCTGCCCGAGTACATGCAGATGGTGAGAGGAGTCTCCCCGACTGGTTCGGGTTTGATGCTTATCCCACTGACGCTCGGAATCGTGATCGGTTCGGTCGGCAGCGGCCAGATGATCTCCCGCATGGGCAAGTACCGCATCTTCCCCATCGTCGGCTCGGCGATGCTCATCGGCGGTTTCTACCTGCTCAGCTTGTTCAAGGCCCACACCCCCTACTACGTCGAGGCGGTGTACATGCTGATCACGGGAGTGGGGCTCGGATTGTCCATACAGGTGATCGTCCTGGCTACCCAGAACTCGGTCTCCATGAAGGAGATGGGCACGGCCACCTCGGCGGTCACCTTCTTCAGGACTATGGGCGGCGCGATCGGGACTTCGTTCTTCGGCAACATCCTCATCAACAGGCTGACCCACAACCTGACGGTTCTCCTTCCCGGCGCGGGCGCCTCTGCGCGAGGTGCCGCCGACGCTGCGATGTCGGGCACGCCCGCTGCAATGAGCCACCTCCCCGCACCGGTGCACAGCGCCGTCATCGACTCCTTCGTGCGAAGCCTTCACGTGGTCTTCCTGTGGGCGATCCCCTTCGCGGTCATCTCGCTGGTACTGGCCCTGGTGCTGCCAGAACGCCCGCTGCGTTCGACGTCCGGTGCCCATCACGGGCAGCAGTCTGATGAGGAGTTCGCCGCGCCGATGCTTCTCGCGGAGTGAGCGCGCAGAGTTTTGTCAACCCGGCCGGGGCACACGCCCCGGCCCCCGCTGGAGTTCCGGATGCATACAGAGAGCTGGACGACGTGAGCAATGTCGTGGAGGAGCCAGGGGAAAGCGGACCAGAAGCGCCGGCCCGCGAGGCGCGCAGGCGGATCGGCACCTTCCGCGCCCTCTCGCGGCGCAACTTCCGGCTCTATTTCATCGGGCAGATCATATCCAACTCCGGAACCTGGATGCAGACGGTCGCCCAGTCGTGGCTGGTCCTCGAGCTGACAAAGTCGGGCCTGGCTCTGGGGTTGGTCTCGGCCGCGCAGTTCCTGCCCATCCTTGTTCTCTCCCCTCTGGCCGGGGTCTACGTCGACAGGGCCGACAAGCGGCGGCTCCTGGTCTTCACCCAGAGCGCTTTTGCCCTTATCGCCCTCGTCCTCGGGGTGCTCGTGCTGGCCAAAGTGGTGGCCCTGTGGATGGTCTTCGCCCTGGCGGCACTTATGGGCGTCGTCAACGCGGTCGACACCCCTGCGCGGCAAAGCTTCGTCATCGAGATGGTGGGGAAGGAAGACCTGGCCAACGCGGTGAGCCTGAACGCCGTGATAATGAACTCGGCCAGGGTTATCGGCCCGGCCATCGCCGGCGCGGTCATCTACAGATTCGGGGTGGGGCCGAACTTCGTCGCCAATGCGATCAGCTACCTGGCGGTTATCGCCAGCCTCTTGATGCTCCGCTCCTCCGAGCTCATGCCTTCCCCTCCGCTGCAGGCACGAAAGGGCCAGCTTCGCGAAGGGCTAAAGTACGTGGCCCGCACTCCGCGGCTGGCAATCCCCCTCCTCATCATGCTGGTGGTCGGGACCCTGGCATACGAGTTCCAGGTTTCCCTGCCGCTGCTCACCACCCTCACCTTCCACCTCGGAGCCGGATCTTATGCCGCCATCACCTCGGCGCTGGGTGTGGGGGCGGTTATCGGGGGACTGGTGGCGGCCACCTACGCAAAGCCGTCGATGCGCCGGCTGGCGGGCGCCGCTCTCGTCTTCGGGACACTGATGGTGGTCGCAGCGCTCATGCCCACCTTCTACACCTCGCTGGGCGCGGTCGCTGTGGCCGGACTCGTATCGATCATCTTCCTCTCCACCGCCAACACGCTGCTGCAGATCACCGCCAAGCCGGAGATGCGGGGCAGGGTGATGGCGCTCTACACGGTGGCCTTCCTGGGCACCACACCAATCGGTGCCCCGTTGGTCGGTTACATCGCCCAGCATTTTGGCGGCCGGGCGGGAATCCTGGTCGGGGGAGTTGCGACCGTCGCCGCGGGTGCACTTGGCGCGATGGCCATGCAGCTTGCGCGCAAGAGACGAGTGGAGACCCTGGAGCCGTCGGCCGCCTGAAAGAGGTCTCATCCCGCTCTGAAGCGCGCCCGCTAGGATCTTGCAGAGCGAATTCGTCGTCCCGCCCTCTCTGGGCGCCGGATGCACCGAAAATCTAGCGAGGTCAATTGTCCAAGAGCGCAGTCCAGCAGGTCGGTCTTGCCCTGCAACGGGTGGTCTGGTCCAGGCGTGCCACGAGCTGGGACGAGATGTCCAACCCCGGCCTCGAGCGCGTCATATCGGAGCTGGTCGAGTACGTGGGGGATCGGCCGGATGCGGTCGCGATCGACCTGGGTTGCGGTTCCGGGCAACTTTCCATTCCTCTCGCCGCGCATGTGAAGGAAGTCGTGGCAGTGGACATCGCGCCCCGCATGGTCGAACTCCTCGACGACAAGATCAAGCGCATGGGAGTCGCGAATGTAAGGCCGTCCGTGGGCTCGGTCCAGGAGCTCGGACTTGGCGATGGGGCCGTGCAGCTGGTCGTTTCGAATTACGTGCTTCATCACCTGAGCGACAGGGAGAAGGCGGAGTTCGTAAAGGACGCATTCCGCTGGCTCTCCCCGGGTGGCGAGCTCGTCTTCGGAGACATGATGTTCGGGCGAGGCGGCACTGCCGAGGACCGCAAAGTCATTGCCGACAAGGTGAAGGTGCTTCTCGCAAAAGGTGTCGGAGGATGGTGGCGCATTGCGAAGAATGGCGTGCGCTATCTGTTCAGAATTCAGGAGAAGCCGATAAGCCTCGCGGCTTGGGTTGGCCTGTTGAAGAGTGCCGGCTTCGAGGAGATCACCTCCAAGCGGATCGTGGCCGAAGCGGCCATCGTTTGCGCGCGCAAACCGGTCTAGCCTGCACTTTTCGGCGCAATCGCGCCTGGCAGGCGACTAGTTTGTCCTTGCAACTCGTCTCGAGCCAACCTAGAGTTGTCGAGCGGGAATTCAAGCCCCACCAGGATGCGGCCCGATACCTTCAAGGAGGCATTCGGACGCCCGAGAGAAGGAGGTGATGTCATGAAACGCGGTGAACCCCCAAGTACCCCGCCCAGCAAGCTCTCGTGGCGTCATCTCCGAGCCGTCAATCCGGCCTGAGCTCCTGGGGGAGTGATCCGGCGTAAGCCGGGGGTGCGCGCCACGCTGTCGAAAGAGGTGACATCGTGGCCTACAAGGTTCCCATCGTGCCGCGCAAGGCGATCTCGGGCATCCGGGCATCGCGCGCAAGGCGGCTTACAACCATCGCGGAGATCCGCTCATCGATCATCCCACTCTCCGGGCTGATCGGAATGCGCGTTACCAACCAGGCCGGCGCCGAGATCGGAGCGCTGGAGGACCTGGTGGTTCGTTGGGCGGCCGAGATCGACTACCCCCCGGTCACCGGCCTTGTCGTGAAGGTGGGCGGACGTCGCGCATTCGTGGACGCCGAGAAGGTCGACGTCTTCCAGCGCAACAGCGTGGTGCTCAAGACCGCAAAGCTGGATCTCAGGGACTTCAAGAAGCGCAATGGGGAGGTCCTCCTTGCCAAGGAAGTCCTCGACCATCAGCTGGTCGATGTCGAGGGCATCCAGGTCATTCGTGCGGCCGAACTCTACCTTGCCCATGCGCTGGGGCGTCTTCGTCTGGTCGGAGTGGAGGTCGGCGTGAACGCGCTGGTGCGCAGGCTCGCGCCGAGACGGGTTCGTGCCGACGCGCGGCCGGTGCGTGTCATCGACTGGTCGGACGTCGCCGCTTTCGACGAGACCTCGGGATCGGTGAAGTTGCGCAACTCGCGGGCAAGCGGCGGAATACGCCGTCTGCGCCCGGCCGAGCTTGCCGACTTGCTGGAGGATCTTGGGCGTCACGAGCGGAGCGGCCTGATCGAGGCGCTGGGCGTGGAGGCGGTGGCGGATGCGCTGGAGGAGATGGATCCCGAGCCCCTGGAGTCCCTCATCCGCTCGACCGAGCCGGAGGTGGCCGCCGACCTGGTGGCGAGTATGGAGCCCGACGAAGCTGCCGAGGCCCTGAGGGATCTGGAGGAGGGTGAGAGGGAGGAGCTGCTGGACCTGCTGGAACCCGACCTCGCCGCGGAGCTCAAGGAGCTGATCGCCTATGAGGAGGACTCGGCGGGCGGGGTCATGACGACGGTGATACTCGAGGCCTCAGAGGAGACCCCGATCTCCGCTGTTGTGGAACAGCTGAGCGAGATGGCCAGGCACGCTTCCGATCTGGACGGCGTGGCGGTTGTCGACTCCGAGGGTCTCTTCGTCGGCGATGTCTCCATCTTCGACCTCTTGGTCGCCCCGGAGCCGGATGCACCCGTCGGCTCGCTCGTCGCCGAGGCCGAGGCGGTTTTCGTGGCGCCGGAGGACGACCTCGAGGCGGTTGCCGAGAGCCTTATCACCACCAGGCGCTCCTCGGTCGTGGTGGCGCGCGATGGGCGGCCGGTAGGGCGAATTCTCGCCGACGACCTGGTCGACGCCTTCCTGCCTCAAAGGCAGCGCGGAAAGTTCCCGCGGCTTCTCTCCTGAACCCGGCCCCAAACCGGAGTTCCCAAATTCGTTTATTGATTCGTTGCGCCTCGGGGCGCCGTTGAACAGGTATGGTCCATGGTCGAGGTGCGCAAGGTGAAGAAGGAGAAGGACGGCGCGTCGCGCCGTAGCCGCTACACCTTCTTCGCCTATCTTGCCGCCGCCGGACCCGGCCTGATCGCGGCGAATGCCGGCAACGATGCCGGAGGCGTCGCCACCTACGCCTCCGCGGGCGCGCAATTCGCGTACAAGACGCTTTTCTTCATGGTCCTCGTCACCATCGGACTGGTGGTGGTGCAGGAAATGGCGGCGCGCATCGGCGTCTTTTCCGGCAAGGGGCTCGCCTCCCTGATCCGGGAGGAGTTTTCGCTCCGGTTCACCTTCCTCGCCGTACTGGCGCTCACCGTCACCAACATCGGACTGGTGGTCTCCGAATTCGCCGGAATCGGCGCCTCGCTCGGCCTCTTTGGGGTGTCCCGCTACATCTCGGTCCCCATCGCGGCAGTGGTGATCTGGTCGCTGGTGCTGGTCGGGTCTTACAAATACGCCGAGCGGATCTTCCTTGTCATGTCGGTGGCGTTCCTGGCGTATCCCATTGCTGCGTTTCTGGGCCACCCTCACTACGGCGAGATCCTCTCCAATCTGGCGCTGCCGCATTTCGTGGTTTCGCGCGATTACATCTACCTTGCGGTGGCGCTGATAGGAACGACGATCTCCCCCTACATGCAGCTGTATGCGGCCTCGGGTGTTGTCGACCGTGGGATTTCGCCAGAGGAGTACCCGCTGGAGCGGATGGATGCGGTGGGCGGCGCGATCTTTGCCAACGTAATCTCGATCGCCATCATCGTGGCGACGGCGGCGGCCATCGGCGGCAGCGGCCCGCTGGCGTCCGCGTCGCAGGCGGCTCTTGCCCTCCAGCCCGTCGCCGGCCGCTTCGCCACGGATCTCTTTGCGGTCGGTCTCTTCGGGGCCTCCGCCCTCGCCGCGGCGGTGGTGCCTCTGTCCACCTCCTATGCGATCGCGGAGGCGGCCGGGTACCAGAGGTCGGTGTCCAGCTCCTTCAGGGAGGCCCCGGTCTTCCTGGGGATCTTCACCGCACAGGTGATCATTGGCGCGGCCATCTCCTTGATCCCTGTCAACCTGATCAAGCTGCTGGTCCTCTCCCAGGTGCTGCAGGGGCTGATAACGCCGATCATCCTGGTTTTCATACTCGTGCTCGCCAACCGCCGCTCGGTGCTGGGCGAACATGCGAATGGACCCGTCTTCCGCACGGTTGCTACGGTAGTAGTGACGGGGGTTTCGGCATTGTCCCTGCTCTTGCTGGGCCAGACTGTTCTCGGGTGGTTCCATATTGGAGGTTAGTGAAGGGGCCGATCGGGGGCTGAGGATAGCCTTTTGCGTCTATCGAGGGAATCCCTTTTCCGGCGGGCAGGGCGTCTACACCAAGTACCTCACGGAGGCGCTCATCGACCTTGGGCATAGCGTCACCGTCTTCTCGGGCCCGCCTTATCCCGACCTCGACCCGCGCGCCGAGCTGGTGAAGATAAAGTCCCTGGATCTGTACCGGCAGCCCGATCCTTTCCGCATACCCAAGCTCGACGAGTTCGAGTCGGTCTTTGACCTGATCGAGTTCGGCCTGATGTCGACCGGCGCCTTTCCGGAGCCGCGGGTCTTCGGCTATCGCGCTAGTCGCCTGATCGCTGCCAGGGCTCACGAGTTCGACGTGATCCACGACAACCAGTCGCTCAACTGGTCCTTGCTCCGGCTGCACCTCGACGGGATGCCCATGGTCGCCTCGATCCACCATCCCATAACCGTCGACAGGCGCCTGGACATGAAGGCGGCACGCGGCCTGAAGGCTAAATTCGGAGCCTTTCGCTGGTACGGCTTCGTGCGTCACCAATGCGAGGTCGCCAGAAGGATAACGACCATCCTCACGGTGTCGGAAACTTCGCGCCGCGACATGGCGGCATCCATGGGGATAGACCCGGGGCTTGTGCGCGTCGTGCCCATCGGGGTAGACACCACCGTCTTCCGGCCATTGCCGGGGGTCGAGCGTGTTCCGTTCTCCGTAGTGACCACCGCGAGCGCCGACGTCCCGCTTAAAGGGCTGGTCCACCTGGTGGAGGCCTTCTCGT
>JAKAEN010000215.1 GCA_021818355.1 Actinomycetes bacterium
GCCGCGCGCCGCCTTGGGCCCTCGGCCGAAGCGCGGTCCGCCTCCGGGACCGAAGCCGCCGAAGAAGCCCGGGCCGAATTGGCCGGCGCCCGGGCCAAAACCGCCACCTTGCCGGTGGCGCATGCGCGGGCCGAACTCTTCACCGCCTCGCCCTCCGCCGTGGCCACGCCCGTGGCAGCCGCCTCCGCAGCCTCCTTCATGATGCTCGTGCATTGCAACTCCTTTCATTCACTTCTGGAAAGTATATCTCGATATATCGGCAATACAACTCAACCGGCTGGATTGACTGTCTATTCCTTGGCATCCCGACCCCTGAGCTGCGGTCGCGGCGAAGGCGTCGGGATACCATCCACTCCAAAGCCGGGTGAGCCGACAACGACGGTCCGGTGCCGAGCCGGCCCGATCGGAATCAGTGCAGGGACGCTCACGGTGGAAGGCCGAGCGCTGATTCGGCCCCGGCATCGCACGGAGGGACGCTCCGCGAAGGCGCGCCGCAGAGAGGCCGAGGCCAGTACCCCGGGAGGATGGGACGAGAGATCCCAGGTGGTGGGCTTGCCGTGCGGCCGTCTCTCAGCCGAGCTCGCACACCTGCGCAAAGAGGGCGCGAGGGCTCCCTGCACAGGTGTCAGGTTGGTCAGGGCGGCCATGGCAGACTCCTGCAGGCTAAGGCCGGGGACTTTACCGGGATCGAACCACCGGGTGAGAATTGGCGGGTTCTGCGCCGGCGCCACGGGCCATGCCTCCAGCACGACGGCCCGGCAGGAGACGACGGCCCAACCTTCTCAGATCACCCCGTCGGCCTCGCGGTGGAGGCTCGCAAGTGCTTTGCCAACCTCCGCGGTGAGGCCGCCTTCTTGGCGTGCCTACCTGATGGCGGCGTCCGGCGCTTGATCGCCGGGAGCGATCGGCCCCCCGGTGCATGACCACGGGCACTCAGGCGAGAATGATGCCATCCCTGGAAGCGGGCGGAGCTCTCCCTCACGCGCGCCACCACCGATAAGACCTCCAGGGGCTGATCGGCTGCCTGGTCATTCATGCCAACCTCCGGGAACGCAGCATTTGCAGCGCGCCTCCTGATCGGGCGCCGGTTCAGCCCGCGGAAGGTACGGCGACTATCGATCCGCCCTGGCTCCAGGTGCTGCCGCCGTCGGTGGTGTAGTAGGTGACGAGCTTGCCGCTCTTGCTGGCCACCACCACCCCGTCATTGAGGCTGGAAAAGCCCACGCTCATGACGGCCCCGGTGATTCCGCTCATGTTCACCGGCGCACGCCAGGAGGAGGCGGCCGCGTCGAAGACACTTAGCTGGGGAGCCTGGCCGAGCAGGCCCGAAACCGAGAAGACGTCCCCTTGGTGATCCGCGCCCACAACCGGCCGATTGGGCTGCGCCGGGCCGGGCGAGGTCCCGGACGGCGTGGCAACCTCGGTTAGGAACCCCGAAGAGTCCTGCGCGACCAATGCCAGCTCGTAGGCGCCGCCGGCAAAGCCGGAAGGCACGTAGGCATCCACAATGCTCTGCCCCGCGGGGGCCGAAATCCGAATCGGGCTCCAGCTGGCCCCGCCGTCACCGGTGGAGTAAGCCCCGGATATGGTTCCACCGCTGAGTCGGGCGCCGAGGAGCGCAACACCCTTTGCCCCTGTGACGTCGAAACCGATAGTGGAGACTCCCCCGCTGGGACCGGTGGCCAGCGTATGCCAGGCCACCTGGGCTACCGGGGTCCCGAGCAAGTCGACCCCCGCCTTGGTGGAGCCCAGCGCGTAGAGGCGTCCTCCTCCGAGTGCCACGGCCTGACGCACCGTCGCCAGTCCCCCGGGAAGGAAGATGGGCGCGGACACGTGCCCGGGGCCGAAGACGAAGACGACCGAGTTCTGCTGGGCGCCGTAGGCGAAGAAGCCGACCGCCTCGTCCTGTGCCGCTGTCAAGGCGAAGGTGATGCCCCGGCGCGGCGAGATGTTGGCCGGCATACGCAGCTTCCAGGTGCGCCCGCCATCGCCGGAGCTGAAAGCCGCCCAGTAGGGGGTGATGAAGACCGAGGATGAGTACGAGTTGCCGTATCCAACCGTGTTCCATAGCTGTTCGGTCCCGAAGGTAGCCTGGGCCAGGCCGGTGGTGGTCGTGGTGGACGAGGAGCTGGATGTGCAGGAGGCGGCCACCAGGGCCAGCAGGCCCGAGGCGGCCATGCTCAGCATCCCTCTTCGATTGGCGAATCCGGTGCGCAAGCTAACCTCCCAGCGCTGCCTTGGCCGTCGCGGCGATCAGGGCAGAATATGAACGCATAAGCTGCGGACTCCCGCCGCCGCTGTCGGGTGTGACCGCCACCGTCCTGCCGCTGGTGTCGATGAAGTAGATCACCTGGGGGTGCGCAGGCAAGCCGATGATCCCGTTGGTCGGGATGACGCCGTAGTCCGCCCAGACCCGGTCGAGGACGGCGACCGGTCCGGTGAGGAAGTGCCAGTTCGCGATGCCGCCAAGGGAGTGCTCGGCGTCGTACTGGGCGACGGAGGCGAGTGAAGTGAAGGAGGGATTGATGTCAATGGCGACCATCTCGACGTTGGCCGCCTGGGCGCCGAGAGAGGCAACCGCGTCCGTTATCTCTTTGGACATGACCGCACAGGTGTCGTAGCAGACAGGGTCGATGAAGGTCAGCACCACCGCCTTGCCCTTGAATTCCGCCAGCGAGAAGGTCCTTCCCGAGGAGTCGGAGAGGGTGAAGGGCGGGGCGGGCTTGTCCACCACCGTCAGCCCGCCTCCGTCAGCAACCGCGGCATAGGTGGGAACCGCGCCGATCACGGCAGGAAGCGCAATCAGAGTGGGCAGGATCCCCACCAGGAGCGCCATCAGGCCGAATGCCGCTCCCAGTGCGTGTGCCGAGGCTCTGGTGACCTTGCCGGCCTCGGCGGGTCTTGCCACCAGCAGTGCCGCCGAGATCGCGGCCAATGCCATGCCTGTGCCGAGGTCGGTTCCGGCCGGGCCGACGAAGCCGAAGGCGGTGCCGAACCACCAGGCCAGCAAAGAGAGGGCCAAGGACGCCCCGGCCATCGCCCGGCGCTGCCCGGAGAGGATGAGGCCGAGCCCCACGAAGGCCGTCACCACCACGAAGAGCAGGTTCCACAACGTCGGCTGGGTGGTGGTGTGGACCAGCAGGAAGGTGATCGGCGAACCGAGCGGGCCGGGCAGCGATGCGGCCTGGGCGGTGCCGAAGATGACCGGCAACGCCTTTCCCGTCCAGAGGCCCTCGAACGGGGCCGCTTGCAGAGCCGCGGCCAGCACCCAGAAGACCCCCAACCCGGTGGCCAGCCCCGACCAGGCGCGCTGCTTGGCAAGGGTCGGGTTGCCGAGAGCGAGAAAGACGCCCGCCGCCGCCAGCACCAGTCCGGCTCCCGGCGCGCCCGACAGGAAGGACGCGCCGGGGAGGAACAGGCCGCCAAAGCCCTGTTGGAGTATCCAAAGCGCCAGTCCGAGCGCCACCGAGAGGACCGCCGCGAACCGGCGCACACGCTCGCGCCGTCCCGCGACCAGCAGGAGCCCCACGGCCGCCTGCAGCCAGGCCACACCGGCGGCGGTGGCCAGCGGGTCGAAGCGCCACAGATAGAGCCCTGCCCGCATCAGCCAGGCGACGGGCGCCGGCTGACCGGCGAGAGAGGGGGTGATCACCGTGCCGGCCATATGGAATACGACAGCCGGCCTCGAGATGAGCACGGCGTTCAAGATCCACACCGCGCCGACGACGATCCTGAGGAAGCGCACACCCCGGGACTCCGGCCCCTCGTCCTCCCTGGAGAACGCCGCGGCCAGAGGGCCCGGGAGGCGGGCGAAGAGGCCGGGGGCCTTGAGGGAGGCAAGATAAGCGGCGCCTCCAAGGACGAAGGCCGCCAGGGCTCCGTAGGCGAGGCGGAGGTAGATGCCGTTGGCAAGGTTGGCGGTAACTACCGCGCCAGGCAGCGCCATGCGGCATTCTCCTCACAGGGGCGGGACCGGGCGACTGCGCTCCGGACGGGCTTTGGACATATTAACGATCCCGTGCGGCGGGCGGCGCAGACCGTGCCGGCGTGCGCTTGGGCGAGGGTTAGTCCTCCATGCCCCAGGATGCCCATCCCCCCAGGTCGAGGGCGAGCGCGTTGGCCTGTAGCGGGCCCCGGGATCCGCGGTAATAGATCTCGCACTCAGGCGGGTCGGCAATGGCGGGCTCCACGATCCTCCACGCCTCGATGACGGCGTCCTGGCGGGCGAAGCGCGAAAGATCGCCGCTCATGGCATCGGCGAGCAGCACTTGATAGGCCTCGCTTGCGCTGGCCGAGAGACAAGGGTCGGCCACCTCCAGATCGACGGGGGTGGGCAGCAGCTCGGATCCCGGCGTCTTCACCTGCAGGCGCAGGGTGATGCGCTCCGATGGCTTCATCTCGAATCGCAACTCGTTGGGGAGAAGGGACGATTCGGAGGCCTGGCCGAAAAGGCGTGACGGCGGCTCCTTGAAGCGCACCACCGCCTCGGTGCAGGTGGCGTTCAGGTGCTTGCCAGTCCTGATCAGGAAAGGTACGCCGGCCCAGCGCCAGTTGTCGATCTGGGTGCGCAGGGCCACGTAGGTCTCGGTCGATGAATGCGGATCCACTCCCACTTCGCTGCGGTAGCCCTCGTACTGCCCTCGGACCACCTGGCCCGGCTCGGGTGCGCGCATCGCTTTCAGGACCTTCAGCTTCTCGTCCCTGAGCGCGTCGGGATCGTTCGAGGCGGGAGGCTCCAGGGCCAACAGCGACACCAGCTGAAGAAGATGATTCTGGACCACGTCGCGGGTGGCGCCGATGCGGTCGTAGAAAGCCCCGCGTCCCTCGATGCCGAAGTCCTCGGCCATGGTTATCTGGACGCTCGATATGAAATTGCGGTTCCAGATCGGCTCGAGAATTGAGTTGGCGAAGCGGAACACCATCAGGTTCTGCAC
>JAKAEN010000216.1 GCA_021818355.1 Actinomycetes bacterium
GAGGATGGATATTAGATAGCGGATGGCGCCGGCCTCTCGCGGCGCCTCCAGGAGGACGTCGTAGGCGAAGCCCTGGATCTTGCGATAGAGCTCGTCCACCATCTCGTCGCGGCTGATCAGGTCGCGGGCGGTGCGGTGGTCGCCGGAGAGGAGCGCCTCGGTGGCGCCGGAGAGCGAGCCGCCCACGAGGCCGAAGAGCTGGACAACCAGCTTGCCTATCTCACGGAACTCGTCGCTGTCGAGAACCGATATGGGGACTCCTTGCTGGGATTCCTCTGGCAACTGGGACCTTTCCGCCTTCAGGCCGGACAACGGGCCGGCCCGTGGTTCGGCTAATCGATTCTATCCCTGGCAAGGGATGTGATTACGCCTCCCGGCGCAGCGGGGATTGGTCTTCGGCGGCCAGCTCCCGGAAGAGTTCGGAGTAGGTCCGTGCCATGACCCGGTAGTCGAAGCGCATGCGGGCGACCATCCGTCCATGTGCCGGATCAAGGCGATCCAGCCATTCCACGGCGGCCGCCATCTCCTCCACGTCATCGACGATGTATCCGGAGCGGCCGTGGTCAACGGCCTCCCGGGCGGCTCCGACGTCGAAGGAGATCACCGGCGTGGCGCAGCTGAGGGCTTCCGCAATCACCAGGCCGAAGGCCTCCTCCCATCGGGTGGGGAAGAGAAGCGCTGCGGCGTTGGCGATCAGATCCGCTTTGGCGGTTCCGCCGACCTCGCCGACGAAGCTCACCTCGTCGCCGAGATGCGGGCGGATGCGGCTCTCGAAATAGGCGATCTCGCGCGGCTCGGCGCATTTGGCCGCAATTACCAGCCTCCGCCGGGCGGCAAGTGCGGCCTGCACGGCGAGATCCACTCCCTTGTTCTCGTTCATCGAGCCGAGGAAGAGGAGATAGTCGCGGCTCGGCGAGCGCGCGGGTCGGAGCCTGTCGGTATCGATCCCGTGCGGTATCACCCTGGCCACCGGCACCTCCGCTGCCGCGGCCTGGCGCCCGGAGACGGCCACCAGCGCGGCAGTGTCTCCCAGGTTGCGATATGGGGCACCGACCGGGCCGTGCAGCTCGCGATGCGCGGTGACGACGCAGGGGACGCCCAGATCGGCGGCCAGGCGCGCCCCGGCCAGAGTGTGGTCGCTGACGACGTCGAAGCGCTCCCGCTCGAGGAGCCCGGAAAGAGAGGAAAGGTGAGAGGTCTCGACTCGCGGATCCGGCCGGGCCAGGTCTCCACCGGCGCAGCGGACTCGGCGGATGCGCGCGTCGTCCTCGCCCTCGCCGGCCGGCGCCAGCAGCGTGACCTCGCATCCCAGGCCGGCCAGGCCTCTGGAGAGGTTCCAGGTGACGAGCTCGACGCCTCCGTAGGCGCGCGGAGGGGAGGGGTACCAGGGTGTGGAGACAACCAGCACCTTCATGCCGCGCCGAACCTTTCCTGACGCCGGCACCTGTGACGTCGTGCTGTGCCGCCCAGGGGCAGGTTAGGCGGAGCCGCCGGCCGGTTCAGCCTTGTCCAGGACTCGGAGGGATGGGCCGGGGCGCCTGGGCGTCTGCCCGAGTGCGCCCCGGCCTTCGCTGCGGTGCCTAGCCGGGGATGCGTCCCGACATGTCGGCGTTCTTGGCCGCCTTGGCGACCAGGTCGGGGATGAGCCCGGATAGTTCCTCGACGGTCCAGCGATCGTTCTTGTCGATGCTGGGGCCGGCGTGCCATCCCTCGGCCACGTCGATGTGACCCCCGACCACGTCGAAGACGCGCCCGGTGATCCCCTTGGACTCCGAGGAGCCGATCCACGCCACCAGCGGAGAGACGTTCTCCGGGGCGAAGGCGTCGAACTCTTCGGGCTTGGCGGGCTCCGAGGGGGCGAATCCAAGGTTGGCGGTCATGCGGGTCAGGGCGGCCGGCGCGATCGCGTTGACGGTGACCCCGTAGCGGGAGAGCTCCTGGGAGGTGATGATGGTGAAGGCGGCTATGCCGGCCTTGGCGGCCCCGTAGTTGGATTGGCCGACGTTGCCGAAGATGCCGCTGGCCGAGGCGGTGTTGATGATGCGCGCATCGTTCTCCTGGCCGGCCTTGGAGCGCTCGCGCCAGTAGTTGGCCGCCCAGCGGGTGGGTGCGAAGGTTCCGCGAAGGTGCACGCGGATGACGGCGTCCCATTCGGCGTCGGTCATGTTGATGAGCATGCGGTCGCGCAGGATGCCGGCGTTGTTCACCAGCACGTCGAGCGTGCCGAAAGTCTCGATCGCGGTATTGATGAGGCGCTGCGCCCCTTCCCAGTCCGAGACGTCGTCGCCGTTGGCGACCGCCTCGCCGCCCATGGCGCGGATTTCGTCGACGACCTCTCCCGCGGGACCCGTCGAACTGCCGGTGCCGTCCACCTCGGCGCCGATGTCGTTCACGACGACCTTGGCCCCCTGGCGGGCGAATTCGAGAGCATGGGCCTTGCCGATGCCTCGGCCCGCTCCGGTGATGATGACTACCCGTCCATCGCAGATGCCAGCCACCTGCTCCTCCTCCTGTGCTATTCGGCGTTCTTCCGCCGCGCCACTTGGCGCTCGCTAGTTACCGGATAGTAACAATAGCATCGTCCGCTCTCAAAGATAATCCCTGCGCCAGGTGGCGACAAGGATCGGCGGGACTAGTGCGCCGAGTGGATGCGTGGGGGGAGCTTGCGCTCCAGGCGGGGATCATGACCGGAGAAGAACTCCTCGATGAGGTTGAGAATGGCCCGCGCCGCCGCCGAGTGCTGGACCTTGGTGCGCCGGGCGATCCCCACCCGCCGCGGTGGCAGGCCGTCGATGGCCACCACCCCGAAGCGGTCGTTGAGGAAGGCCGGTATGGAGGTCGCCGGGGCGATGGTGGGGGCGAAGCCGTCGAAGGCCATGGAGGCGAGCAGGCGGATGCCGTCGATCTCGGCACGTGGGACCAGCGTGATCCCGGCCTGGGTGGCGATGAGCTCGATCTGGTCCCGGAATTGGGTCCCCCGCGGGGGCAGCAGCAGCGGGACCTGGTCCAGATCGACAACCGAGACCTTGGACCTCTGCGCGAGCGGGTCCTCCTTGGAGGTGATCAGGACCAGCGGCTCCTCGAAGAGGGTGCGGAAGACCAGCTCCTCCACGTTGGAGGGCCGGGTCATGATGGCGAACTCGAAGGAGTTGGAGTGGACCCGCGCCTCGAGGGCGGTGTTGGTACCCTCCGTGATTTCGAGGTGGACGTTGGGATGGCGCTTGGCGAGCTCCTCGATGAGGATGGGAACGAACCACCTGGCCACGGTGCCGATCATGCCCACGCGAACCCTTCCGCGAACGTCGTTGCGCAGGGCCGAGATATCCGAGTCGATCGCCTCGAGCTCCGAGAGGAGCCGCCTGGCCCGCATGGCCACCGCCTCGCCCTCCTGGGTCAGCTTGCCGGTCCTGCGGTCAACGAGCACCGCGCCCACCGCATCCTCCAGCCTGGCCAGGTGGGCGGAGACGTTCGACTGAACGGTTCCCAGCGCCGACGCGGCCTGGGAGAATGACTTTACGTCCTCTATCGCGAGGAGCGTTCGCAACTGACGCAGCTCTATCATAAAAAACGATTCTAACTATCTCGCGATACGTAATATTCGATAGGAGAGGGGCCGTTAGTATATATCTCAGCAAGGAACTGGATCCCCCCTCCAACTTGCGATACTGAAAGAAGCCGGCTTCCCCCCGCCGGCTTCTTTTCTTTAACTCGCATCCTCCCGCCTCGGGCGGAGGCCGGCGACCCGGGGCGCCGGGCCGTGGCCGCAATTTAGGCTGGAGCCATGCCGATAGCCCCTCCAGACACCGCCCGCTCCCGCGGATCGGCCCGCTTCAGGGCCGGGCTGGTCCTGGCCCGTGGCGCCGGCTGGCTTTCGCGCACGGCGGGGGCCGGAACCGGCACCGCCCTGGCAGGCCGGGTGTTGCAGGCCGTCGCTCCGGACTGCCTTTCCGAGGCCGCGAGCGGACTCGAATGCGTGCTTGTGAGCGCCACCAACGGCAAGACCACCACCACCGCAATGGTCGCCGCGGCGATGGGCACCGGACACCGGGTGGTCAGCAACTCTCTCGGCAACAACATGACCGCGGGCATCGCCGAGGCGCTCAGCCACCGTGGGGACGCGACGCACGCCGCCATAGAGGTGGACGAGGCGCACCTGCCACTGGTGATGGCGGCCACCCGCCCGGTAGCGGTGGTGCTGATGAATCTCTCCCGGGACCAGCTCGATCGGGTCTCCGAAGTCAGGAAAGTGGCCGACCGTTGGCGCGAGGCGATCGCTCGGCACCCCGAGTGCACGGTGGTGGCCAACGTCTCGGATCCGATGGTCGCATATGCGGTGGAGAAGGCGGAGAAGCTGGTGGCGGTGGAGCTGCCCCCCGGATGGCGGCTGGACGCCACCGTCTGCCCTCATTGCGACACGCCCATGGCCTTCGCCGAGCGCTCCTTTGCCTGCCCGGCCTGTGGATTCTCGGCGCCGGAGGCGCCGTGGCGGCTGGAAGGGGAGGTGCTCGCCGGCCCGGGCGGCCTGGCGGTGCGCCTTGCCACCTCCCTGCCGGGCGCCTTCAACCTGGCCAACGCGGCCATGGCGGTGACCCTGGCCGCGAGCCTCGGCCTGGATCCGGAGGCCGCCTCCACGGCGATTTCCGCCATCGCCGAGGTCAAGGGGCGATTCGCCCGCACCCTGGTGGGGGGACGCGAGATCACTTTGCTGATGGCCAAGAATCCCGCCGGGTGGCAGGCGACGGTGGCCATGCTCGCGGCCGACGACAGGCCGGTGGTGCTTTCCATAAACGCGGAGATAGCCGACGGCAAGGACACCTCCTGGCTGTACGACGTCGACTTCACTCCGCTTGGCTCGCGGCAGGTCTTCGCCTGCGGCAGGCGGCGGCACGACCTCTCCACCCGCCTTGGCTACGACGGGGTGGCCCACGCCT
>JAKAEN010000217.1 GCA_021818355.1 Actinomycetes bacterium
GCTGGAGGAGGCGGGCCTGGACGGGTCGTCGCGGATGCTGGTCCAGGAGATGCTGCACACGGAGTTGGCGGATTTCTACGCCGGCGAGGCCTTCGTCTCGGTGCTTCAGGCGGGCATCTCGCCCCATACCAAGGCGACCTTGGGGACGAACATGGCGCTCGTCTCGGTGGGGTACGATCCCGCGAGCCGCAAGGCGGTGGTGCTGTCCGCCTTGGACAACATGGTGAAAGGAGCCTCCGGACAAGCGGTCCAGGCCGCGAATGTCGCGCTTGGCTACCCTGAGGAGGCCGGTCTGACGAGAGTGAGCGTGTACCCATGAGCGTCACCTATCCATTGGGCTTCGTCGCCAGCGGCGTTGCTTCAGGAATCAAGCCCGCGCGGCGCAAGGATATGGCCCTGGTGGCGACCTCCGACTGGCACGCCGGTGCCGCCGCCGCCACGTTCACGCAAAATCTGGCGGCCGCCGCGCCGGTGGTTGTCTCGCGCCAGAATCTTGCCGCCTCCGGTGGCCGGGTCGCCGCCGTCCTGCTCACCAGCGGAAACGCCAATGCCGCCACCGGAGCCGAAGGCGAGGTGGGCGCGAGGCGCGCCGTGGAGGCCCTCGCATCCGTGGCCGGAGTCCATCCCGACCAAGTCCTGATCTGTTCGACCGGCCTGATCGGCATACCCTGGCCCGTTGAAAAGGCCCTGGAGGGCATTCCGCGCGCCCATGGCGAGCTTGCCGGCGGTGAGGAGTCCGGTCTGGCGGCCGCCGAGGCCATGATGACCACGGACACCTTCGCCAAGACCGCTGTGCACGAGGTTGGTTCGGTTCGCTTTGGCGGTATCGCAAAGGGGGCGGCGATGATCGCGCCCAACATGGCGACCATGCTCGCCGTGGTGACGACCGACGCCAAGGCCACCCCGGAGCAGCTGGCCAGAGTGCTCGGAGAGGCCGTCGAGATGAGCTTCAACCGGATCACCATCGACGGATGCACCTCCACCAACGACACTGTGGTGATCATCGCCTCCGGCGCATCGCGCCAGGAGCTGAGCGACGAGGAGCTGTCCAGGGGCGTGCGGGCCGTGTGCGATTCACTGGCCTCCCAGATAGTCTTCGATGCCGAGGGCTCGACCAAGCTGATCAGGGTGACCTGCAAGGGGGCCGAGACCGAGGACGACGCCTTGGCCGTGGCGCGCAAGGTGGCGGAGTCGTCTTTGGTGAAGTGCTCGTTCTTCGGCAAGGATCCTTATTGGGGAAGGGTCGTCTCCGAGGTCGGTACGGCCAGGGTAGACGTAGACATGACCCAGGTCTCGGTGGCCTACGGCGGCATAACCGTCTATGCGCACCTGGAGGAGCTCGACCACGACCGCGAGGCGGTGGGCCGGGCAATGGAGGCGCGGGAGATCGACCTGGAGGTGGCCATCGGCGACGGGGCCGCCTCGGCCACGATTCTCACAGCAGACCTCACTCCCGCCTACATCGCCGAGAACATGAGGACCTCCTAGGTGGCCGCGATGGAGGATCTCGAAGTCGCGATCATCAAGGCGGGCGTGCTCTCCGAGGCCCTGCCTTACATACGCCGCTTTGCCGGGTCCGTCTTCGTGGTCAAGTACGGCGGCAACGCCATAGCCGACAGCAGCGACGAGGCCACTCTTGAATCATTCGCCCGAGACGTCGTCCTCATGGCCTCGGTGGGAATCAAGCCGGTGGTCGTGCACGGCGGCGGCCCTCAGATAGGCGAAATGCTGGCCCGCCTGGCGATAGAGAGCCGCTTCGAGAACGGGCTCCGGGTCACCGACGCCACCACCCTGGAAGTCGTCCAGATGGTGCTTATGGGCAAAGTGAATCCTGAGATCGTGGCGGCCATTAACCGGTTCGCACCGCTCGCCGTCGGCCTCTCCGGTGCGGATACCGGCCTGATTATCGCCGAGCCGGCACCCGGCGACCTCGGTTTCGTCGGCGAAGTGGAGAGCATAAATCCCGAGATCGTGGAGAGGCTGCTCGGCGAAGGGATGATTCCGGTGGTGGCCACGGTGGGCGTGGATCGCCGCGGGCAGGCGTACAACATCAACGCCGACGTGGTCGCCGGCGCCATCGCGGGGGCCATCCGAGCCGAGAAGCTGATCTACCTGACCAACGTCGAGGGGATCTACGCGGACTACCCCGACCCTGCCTCGCTGATCCGGCGCATCTCGTCCGGCGGCCTCTCCGCCATGCTTGCCAGCGGCTCCGCGACCGCCGGGATGATACCCAAACTGAGAAGCTGCCTGGATGCCTTGGAGGCGGGGGTCGGTTCCGCCCACATCCTGGACGGGCGGATGGAGCACTCCTTGCTCCTCGAGATATTCACGGACTCCGGCATAGGCACCATGGTGGTGGCCGGAGGCCAAGGAGGGATGGAATGAGTGCTACAGAGAGCGAGCTGGTGGGAGCAGCGCGCCGCTACCTGATGAACAATTACGGGGCCCCGCTGGCCGCGTTCGTTTCCGGCTCGGGGAGCGTGCTCGTGGAGGATTCGGGCCGTGAAGTCCTGGACTTCCTCTCCGGCATCGCCGTATGTTCCCTCGGCCACTGCCATCCCGCGGTGACGGCGGCGATTGCGGAGCAGGCCGGCAAGCTGATCCATACCTCGAATTTTTTTGCCAACGAGCACGGGCCCGAAGTGGCGCGGCTCATCGAGGATCTGCTCGCCATCGGTGAGGGCAGGGTCTTCTTCGGCAACTCGGGCGCGGAGGCCAACGAGGCGGCGATAAAGCTTGCGCGCCGCTACGCCGGAGAGGGACGCAGACGCATCGTGGCCCTGGACGGCGGCTTCCACGGGCGCACTTTCGGAGCGCTTTCCGCGACTGGTCAGCCCGCCAAGCAGATTCCCTTCGAACCGCTGGTCCCGGGCTTCGCCCACGTGCCCCCCGGCGACGTAGGGGCCCTCGAGGCCGAGCTGGCCAAGGGCGACGTGGCCGCGGTGATGATCGAGATGCTCCAGGGGGAGGCCGGCGTGGTGCCTGTCCCCGACGAATTCGTTCTTGCGGCGCGCGAACTGACCGCCGCCCATGGAGCTCTTCTCATCTTGGACGAAGTTCAGACGGGCTTCGGCCGGACCGGGGAATGGTTTGCCTTCCAGCGCCTCGGCATCGTTCCGGACATGGTGACCCTGGCAAAGGCGATCGCCTCGGGCTTCCCGGTGGGCGCTCTGTTCGCCCGTGCCGAGGTTGCCGCGGCCTTCCAGCCCGGCGATCACGGGACAACCTATGGCGGGCAGGCGCTGGCGATGGCGGCCGCAAAGGCGACGATTCGGACTTTGGTCGAGATCGACGCTCCGTCGATGGCACGCCGAAAGGGTGCCCTCCTTGGGGAGGCGCTCGAGAAACTACCCGGCGTGGCAGGTGTGCGGGGTAGCGGCCTGCTGCTCGGCGCGATGCTCGGGAGCCCGGTGGCCAGGACCGTACAGGCGAAGGCGTTTGAGGAGGGGCTGATCGTTAACGCCATCGGTGACTCCGTGGTGCGCCTTGCTCCCCCACTGGTGGTCACCGAGGACGAGATGGCGACAGCCGTGCAGCGCCTGGGAGCGGCGTTGCGGCGAGCGGGGGAGACGGAATGAAGGATTTTTTGGAGATATCCGCCATTGGAAGCGAGGGGCTGGAGGCGATTCTCGACTTCGCGACGGCCGACCTTCCACCGGTTCTTGCCGGCAAGGGCGTGGCCCTCGTGTTTGAGAAGCCGTCCCTGAGGACGCGGTCCTCCTCCGAGATGGCCGCGGTTGCGCTTGGCGCACACCCGGTCTACATCACCGACGCCGAGGTGGGGATCGACAAGCGTGAGTCTGCGGAGGACATCGCCAAGGTCCTTGCCGGCTATCATTCGGCCATCGCCGCGAGGGTCTTCGACCATCGCGTGCTGGAGAGGATGGCCAAGGCCCTGAACGACTCGCGGGCCGGAGTGCCGGTCATAAACCTGCTCTCGGACCGTTCCCACCCCTGCCAGGCGATCGCCGACCTGATCACGGTGAAGGAGCACTTCGGCTCCGTTCGCGGCGTCGAGATGGCCTATGTCGGGGACTCCAACAACGTGGCGCTTTCACTGGCCGAGGCTGCCGCGCTCGCCGGCGCCTCGGTGAGGATCGCCTCTCCCGAAGGGTACGGCTTCGATGCCGCCACTCGCCAACGGCTTGCAGCGCTGGGGGAGGTGGCCTTCGGCACGGACCCCGTCGAGGCGGTCAAGGGCGCCCGAGTGATCTACACCGACACCTGGACTTCTATGGGCCAGGAGGCGGAGGCGGCGGAGCGCCGAGCGGCCTTCGGCCCTCGTTTCCAGGTCAATTCCGCCCTCATGGCCCAGGCCGCCGGCGACGCGATATTCATGCACTGCCTGCCGGCGCACCGGGGGGAGGAGGTCACCGGCGAGGTGATGGACTCGGCCGCGAGCGTAATCTACCGGCAGGCCGCCAATCGGATGCCGGCCTTCAAGTCGGTCCTCTACTGGACGGTGGCGGGGTGAAGTCCGCCTGGCACTCGAGCCCACGAGGTGGCATGATGACAGCTGTTGTTGCGGGGTGGCGGCATGGCTAAGAACCGTCGGCAGTACCAGATCAGCAAGTTTCTGGAGACCGAGTTCGTGAGTTCGCAGGCGCAGCTGGTAGGGCTGCTGGCCCGCGTCGGCATCGAGGCTACGCAGGCCACCGTCTCACGCGATCTCGAGGAGCTCGGGGCGATAAAGGTGAAGGTGCCCGGCGGAGAGCTCGTCTACGCCGTGCCGTCTCACATGCGCGACACCTCCGCCGACGCCGACCACTTGCGCCGGGTGCTTTCGGAGTGGGTGGTTGAGCTGGTCGCATCGGGGAATCTCGTGCTCATCAAGACCCCGCCCGGCTCCGCCCACGTGGTTGCCTCGGCGATGGACCACACCACCATCGACGGCGTGCTTGGCACCGTCGCCGGCGACGACACC
>JAKAEN010000218.1 GCA_021818355.1 Actinomycetes bacterium
TGGCTGTCAGCAGCATCAGGTAGGAGTGGTTTGCCAGCGGCGCGGTCGCCAAGCCGCGCGCCAGGGAGGAAAGGCTGGGGTGGGCCATGATCATGGCCGGAACGAAGGCCAGTTCGGCCAAGCCGAGGCCAATCCCGATCCGCTCGGCGCGCTTGTAGCTGCCGGTCATGGCTATCCCCACCAGGAATGCCGTGGCGATGGGGACCGTCACCCAGCGGGAGACGCCGAAGATCTCGCCCACGCCGGCCACAGCCGCAAACTCCGAGAGCAGGGCGCCGGTGGCTGAGAGGAAGAGGGTGAGCGAGGACAGCAGAGCCAGGCCCTGGCCGAAGTGGCGCCGTATCAGCGCTCCGTGGCCCTGGCCGGTGGCGACGCCGAGACGAACAGTGATCTCCTGCACCGCGTAGAGGATGGGTATCAGGAGCACCTGGGGAAGCACCATGGCGTAACCCCATACGGCCCCGGACTTGGCGGCCGTAATGAGGCTGCCGGCGTCGGTGTCCGCGAGCATCACCACCAGGCCGGGCCCGAAGGTGGCGGCGAAGAATGCCAGCGTGCGGGCACGCGGGGAGAGGCCCCGGCCGCCGCCACGGGCCGGGAGTGCCGCGCCCCCCGCCCTTGCAGCCGGCTTCCCGTTCATCGCCACCGAAGGGTAGCACCGGGCCACCCGCGCGGCCAAGGGTGGAAATACGCACTGCGCCGAGGAGGCGCTGGACGCCCCTTGACCCCAACTTGTCAAGACGCCGGTTTCACGCGGTGCTTCCAGGCGAGATCTTCGTCGTAGAGAACCCGGTTAGCAAGGCAGGTGTGCGGGATGCCCACCCAGCGGTTGGCCGGCCGGCGTATGGCTTGGCGATGAGTCTTGTGTCGCGGGAGCGCAGCTCGTCGTGGTAGGCACGAGCCCCGGGGGATCGCCGAAGTGAGCAGAAAGCCCATTGGTCAAGGGCGTCGGCCAAGTTCCGGTTGCGCGCATGGCGGGCGAGCACCGCGTGGCTCTTTCCCGAAGTTCGGGTAAGGCGTGACGTGCCGGCCTAATTTCTGCGACGCCTGGGGTTGCAAACCGGCGTCCCGCTCGTCGAAATCTGCGCCAAAGGCATCGAGTGCACCGGGGTAGAAGTCCCTGAGCGCGTAGCGCGGCGCACGTGCCTCCCGTTGCCGGGGCCAGGTGGCGCTTTGGTGCGTCCTGGCCGACACCTTGGTCGCCTCGGCTTCCGAAGAGTCTCCAGCCCTGGGGGCGGTGGTTTTGCCTATCGGTACGGATCAGCTCGGCCGGCACCTTGGCATCGCCTGGATCGGACCCGGATCCCGAGGTGATGTGGCGCTGCCGGTAGCGCGCCACTGACATCGGGTTGAGCGCCCACGCCCGATATCCCGCTCCCACCATGGCCGTCACGTTCGGCGCCTGCTCGATCCCGACCAGCACCTCCTCCGGTCCATGTGCGTGCTAGGCGAGCTGTTCGTGCAGGCCGTGCAGACCTTTCAGGGTGTCGGGAATCCTTCTCCTGGCCAGCACCGTACCCGTTTCGTCAAGGGCGCATACGTCGTTGTGGGCATCGGCCCGGTCCACACCGACAAAGATCGTCAGATCACCTCCGTTCTCGTTTAGACACGAGCCTCGAGGCATGTGGCGGCAACCCAATGGATCAGTGCTCCTGGCACGACACCTCTCCAGCCCTCTCCACTTACCTCGCCGGCTGACCGGGGCATTCTCCAGCGCTAGAGCTCGAGGCGATTGCGTCCCCAGTCTTGTGCAGATTCGGCCGGCACCTAGAAATTGAGCCGATGATATCGAGCCCGGTCTCGGCGGGGAGATCTTCTCCGGCATTGGAGCCGTGCGGCCGGGCGCACCGGTGGTCGGCTTTGTCGCCTTGGCGATCGGGGAGGGGGTCCTCCTCGCTTGCCAGGAAGTCCTATGGTACGCTGACCACCGTGCGCGCCGTCGAGATCGCCTTCGCCGCCGGCTGGGGAGCCTTCTGGTTGTACTGGCTCGTGGCAGCGTTCTCTATGAAGAGGGGCAAGGTTCCGTGGTCACGAAGGCTGCGGATCAGGGCCCTGATCGTTTTCATTGTCGTGGCCTTGTCTCGCTTCGGGGTCTTCCGGAGCAACGGCATCAGCACGGCTCCATGGCGCTCGGCCCTCGGACTTGGGCTCTTAGCGCTCGGGTTGGGATTCGCCATCTGGGCCCGCATGCACATAGGGCGCAACTGGGGAACGCCGATGACGCAGAAGGACGAGCCCGAGCTCGTCCGGAGCGGCCCCTACCACCTGGTCCGCCACCCGATCTACTCGGGCATCCTGGTCGCGGGGGTCGGCACTGCGGTGGCGCTGAGCTGGCTGTGGTTGATCGGCGTGGGCCTAACCGGGATCTATTTCATTTACAGCGCAACCATCGAGGAGCGTTACCTAACCGAGCGGTTCCCGGACACATATCCGGTGTACAAGCACTCGACCAAGATGCTCGTGCCATTCATCCTCTGAGCGAGGCGGCAGGCCGGACCATCACATACCGCCCACCACCGATAGATTCCCGGTACCACGGCCAGGATCTGCCCTCCGAACGCCGGGATCGTGCCATCGCTCCACCGCGGTGTTTTCGAGACGGGTCCCGGGCCGGTGCGCGCTCCGCGAGGTCGGACGCCATTTCATCCGGGCGTCCCCGGGATTCCAGGTCCATCTTGAGGCGACGCCTCCCGGAGGGTGGGCCATCCGATCACGTTGGTGCCGCAGATGAACTGCCGCTCCTCATCCTCATTCAGCGACAGTCGCAGCTGCTTGGACCTACGCAGCATCAAGAGCCGTATCAACAGGCGGTGTTCCCCGGGCTCCACCTCGAAGACCTTCACCTGCTCGATTCCGATCTTCCCCGCCGGCTCGCCGTCGAGGACCACCGTGAGGTTCCAGTGAAGCCCGAAGAGGCGAACAAGCATGGCGGTTGGGAGCAGCGTCGCAGGGGACGCCGACCAGCTTCGCTTCGGCCTGAAGACTTTGATTGCTGACATGACCCGAGGCCCCCTTCATGGCGGATTACGTCGTCCTCCACGTGAGCAAGGTAATACCGCCTCACGCTACATGTATGACGATCGCTCCCGAATGCCTCACCTGCGGCAGCGCTCCACCTGCCGGCTCGCGTACGAATGTAAAGTCAACTTGGCCCCACCTGAGCGGCCCACGATTTCCGGTCCGGCCGTGATGGGAGCCGGGGCTCCGGGATTGCCCGGCAGACTGGCTCGTGTCCGCGCCATCGTCGGCGCCGACGTCTCCGTTATGGCCATCGCCTTTACAGGTTTCCGGTAGTGGTTGGTCATCGGCTGGGGACGCACTGGGCAACGCGAAGCGACTTCAACAGGTCCAACCCGCCCCAACTCGGCGCTGCCCGTATGCACCCTTCAGGGCGGTTGCTGCAGACGCAGTCATCAATCTCTGCGATAATGGGAGCCTTGCCGGCCTCATATGAGCTTGAGCCCGCATCACCGAGGGATGTCCATAGCGGATCCCCACCACTGCATGGGACGCAATCGATGTGGCGTCCGAAAGGATCCGCGTCTTGTCTTTAGAACTCAGCGCTCCAACAAAGCCCAAGTATCGAGGAGTCTCCCACCAGATAGCTTTCTGGGTATCCCTGGCAATGGGTGCAGGGCTGATTGCCAGCGCGCCAGATGGCAAAGCTCGGTTGGCCGTGAGCGTCTATTCGGTCTGCCTCTCGGCGATGTTTGGGGTCAGTGCCGCCTTTCATCGCCACAGCTGGTCGCCCCGCGCCCGTCTGCGCATGCGCCGCCTAGACCATTCGACGATCTTTACCGCAGTGGCAGGGACCTATACTCCGATAGCCCTCTTGGCTCTTCACGGCACGACTCGAGAAGTCATCTTGTGGCTCGCTTGGCTCGGAGCCGGAACGGGCGTCATTCTTCAACTGGCCTGGAAGACTGCGCCAAAGTGGCTTGCCGGGGTGCTCTACATCGCTCTGGGTTGGGCCGCAATATCGGCACTGCCCGAGCTGACCCAGTCATCCGGCGTCGGAGCCTTGGCATTTCTGGTTATAGGCGGAGTCTTTTATACAATTGGCGCGGTGGTCTACGCCCTGCGTCGACCCGACCCTAACCCGGAGATATTCGGCTATCACGAAGTGTTTCACGCGCTTGTCATCGCCGCGGCTCTATCTCAGTGGATCGTCGTAGCCTTCTACTTGTAGAGCGAGGCGGCGTGCTCTCACTTGTTTCCCGGTCCAGTGATGGAGTCCCCCCGAGTGGTGGGCTTTTGGTAGGGGTTCGGCCCTGATGAGCTAAAGGCCATCGGGCATCTTTCGGTGAGTCGTCAGCAGCTCCACACCGAAGGAGAAGAACCCGATGGCCCTAAACCAGTCCGCCCTCGACGAGATCGCCGCCATGCTGAAAGGCGGCGATTCTTTCGACCTCGTCCGCAGTGCCGCGGAACTCGTACTGCAGGCGCACGTCGAAGCCGAGGCCGCTGCTCACAATGCCGCTGAATCTGAACAAGATTCGGGATACAACCCTCGAGGCTCGGGATCCTGAAGTGCTCACCGGTAAGCGGCGCGTTTGAAAGCCTGCCCCCAAGAACTCCGGACTTCCAGTCCCGTTAGGGACCTAAGTCACAATCCTCCCGCGGCTGTGGCGCCGTAAATGTACGGACATTATCTTGGGCTATACAGGCCCCCGGTGCGCTCCGCTCGCGGTGGGCGAAGGTGCAGGACGGCAGGGCGCTGAGTGTGCCCTCTCCCCGCTTCCCCGGCCCTCGCCAACCCATTGCGACCGTCGATTCCGAGGGCGGGAGATCCCGCTCAACGAGCGGGGAGAGGGGAGGACCCGTGGCTAGGACAGTCATCCTTGGCGCAGGAATCTCGGGCCACACCGCGGCGCTCTACCTTCGCCGCATGCTCGGCTCCGAGCACGAGGTCGTGGTG
>JAKAEN010000219.1 GCA_021818355.1 Actinomycetes bacterium
GCGGCGGGCGCGCCGCCGCCGGATCAGGTGTACCGGATAGAACTTCTATCCACTCGGGATGACCGGGAGCTGACCTAGGAACGGCATTTGTCTGAACTCTGGCGGAATTTGTTCTTGGTTTCCGAACCGGGTCACTCCTCCGTTGGACGAGAAGCGGCTGAGCTGGCAAATTGTTGACCGGTCAGTATCTTTTCGCCACCATGGGGAGCAGCCTGCGCGATCTGAATCGACCGTGTAGCGCTGTGCGCGGGAAAGGAGCCGCGTTGCCGCCGGGGGCTAGGCGAGCAGCCCGAGGAGTTCCAGCTCGCGCTCCGGCGAGATGCCAATCCCCGCCTTTTGCACCGTGTGTGCGTCCCCCTCGAAGGCGTGGGTGTCGGCGATCGTCTCCGCCAGCGGCCTGAGCGAGAGGCCGGCCGCGATCGCCCTCGAGGAGTCGGCGGTGAGAATGAGCCGCGACTCGTCCTCCGCCTCCCAGAGGGGGAAGTCCACCCCCGGCCTCACCCCGGCCTCCAGCAGCGGCGTGGCCTCCACCCAGTGGAATCCGGTGCCTGCCGGCGCGAGGGTCTCGGCCATTGTCGCCAGTACGTCCCCGAAGGTGATGGGGGAGGCCGGCCCGGCGGCGTTGAAGACCCCCTCTGTGCGGTCGTGGGTGATTCTCGCCAGGAACGCGGCCAGATCGCGGGCGTCAATGATCTGGAACGGGTTGCCGGCCGGCCCGGGTGCGAGTATCCGGCCCCCGCGCGCGACGCGCTCCACCCACCAGGTGAACCTGGCTGTGTGGTCACGGGGCCCGGCCACGTAGGTGGGCCTGACTATGGTCAGCGGGCCGCTATCGCCGAAGGCCTCCCGGGCGACCTCTTCGCATCGTGCCTTCAGCCCGCCGTAGGCCTCGTCGCTGAGAGGCGTGTTGTCGGGGTCGTCCAGCCGGGCAAGAGCGGCGTCTTCGCGGACTCCGGGCACGGTCGGGTTGGCGTAGGCGGAGACAGAGGAGATGTAGACGTAGTGCCCGCCTCGCCCATCCAGGGCCGTGGCAAGGGTGCGGACCTGGATGGGGAGGTAGGCGGAGAAGTCCACGGTGGCTTCCCAGCGCCCTTGGGCCAGAACGGCGAGGTCCC
Source organism: Actinomycetes bacterium (assembly GCA_021818355.1). Taxonomy (GTDB): domain Bacteria; phylum Actinomycetota; class Acidimicrobiia; order Acidimicrobiales; family Acidimicrobiaceae; genus Acidithrix. Next base: position 1,116 of record JAKAEN010000219.1, read on the forward strand.
CGTTGCGGTCGCCTATACGGTGCTCCGCATCCGGGAAGGCGCCCGGGTTGGTCAGGCCGCGGTGGAGAAGGGTCACCTCGTTGCCCGAGGCGAGGAGGGAATCGACGAGATGGGAGCCGATGAAGCGGGTGCCGCCTATCACCAGGATGCGCATGGGTGCCACACTAGCCGGGCGCCCTGGAATGCGCCGTGGCCGGCGCGCTGCTCTGCACGTTACCGCCGATGGTTCGCGGCAGATCTGCTTAATTGTCTGCAATCCGAGATGCCGACTTTCCTGCCTGAAAGTAGCCTCGGCGTCTTGATAAGTTGCAGAGCAAGATCATCTACTGCCTTTGGTAACGCTGTAGGCGTCGGGTACGTTCAAGTTAAGACAGGCGGGCTCGCCTTGTCCGAACCGTGCGGTTCAGTGCTCGGCGATAGGAGGGGGAGTCGTGGCCAGCAGTACCTGCGGGGGATCTTGCACGCTTGAACCTCGCCTCGGCCCCAGGGCTGCAGGCGAATGACTCATCTCGTCGACACGGCGGTTTTCGAGCGTGTTCGCGACGGGATCTTCGTACTTGACCGCGAGTGGCGTTTCGTCTTCGTCAACCAGGCCGGCGCATTGCTGGTGGGCCGGACGGCGGAGGAGCTGCTCGGCCGGACCGTCTGGGAGACGTTCCCAGAGACGGTGGACACCACCTTTGAGCGGCAATATCGCGCTGCGCTCTCCAGCCAGAGCTTCGTCGAATTCGAGGAGTACTTCGGTCCGACCGGGCGCTGGTACACCTTCAGGGTTTTCCCTTCCCCCGACGGCCTGACCAGCTACTTCCTGGATTCGTCCGCGCAGCACTCCTCCGCCATGGAGATGGAGGCACTGCTCAGGCAGGCGCAGCGCCAGAAGCGCCTGGCCACGGTGCTGGCCGAAACCAACGAAGCTGTGTTCAGGGCAAAGTCTCCGACGGAACTGTTCGAGGCCGCGGTGCAAATCGCCGTCGAACACGGCGGGTTCGTCATGTCCTGGCTTGGCGTTATCGACGATCGGCGCGGTGTGGTCACCGCGGTGGCCTCTGCGGGGGTGGCCGCGGAGGAATACCTGATCGACAATGTCATTTCGGTGCGAGAAGATCGGCTGGGGATGGGTGTTGGCGGCATGGCTATCCGTTCGGGGGTCGATGTCTGCTCCAACGACATCCTTCTCGACGAGAACATGGCGCCCTGGCGAGAGGCGGCGGTCAAGGTTGGCTACCGCTCTTCGGGCGGCTTCCCGCTCATGGTTGGAGGGCGGGTCGCAGGGCTGATGTCCGTTTACTCCCCTGAGCCGGGCTTCTTCAACGAGGAGGAGAGATCCCTGGTAAGACGCCTGGCTGCGAACGTCTCCTACGGATGGGAGAGCCTCGAGCGCGAAGCGGCTCTTCGGGAGAGCGAGATCGCCAGGCGCACCGGGCAGCGCTTTAGGGCGGTGCTCTCCGCGGCTCCCGACGCCATCGTGGGGGTGGACCCTACCGGGAACATAGAGCTGGTGAACGTCAAGGCCGAGACGCTCTTCGGGTGGAAACAAGACGAGCTGCTGGGCCGGCCGGTCGAGATGCTCATCCCCGCCGAACTTGGCGAGCTTCACCGCCAGCGCCGGCGCAGCTACCTTGCCAACCCGGCCATTCCTATTAGGGAAGGCCTCCAGCTCAGTGCTCTGAGGAGGGACGGTTCCACGTTCCAGGCCGAGATCGCGCTCAGCTACGTCGAGGACGAAGAGAGCCGGGCTCTCGTGCTGGCATCGGTACGGGACCTCACTGAACGCCTTGAACTTGAAGATGAGCGCCGCCAGAGGGCCCTCGAAGCCCAGCGCGAGCAGGCGGACAGGCTCGACAGCCTGGGCAAGCTCGCCGGCGGCGTGGCTCACGACTTCAACAACCTGCTCGGGGTGATCTTGAACTACTCGACTCTCTTGGAGCGCCAGCTGCAGGAGCCGCGCCAGAGGGCGGATATCGGCGAGATCCGGGCCGCGGCGCAGCGGGGCGCCGACCTGACCCGGCAGCTTCTCACCTTTGCCCGCGGCGATCACGCCAATCCCGAGCCCGTCGAAGTCAACTCGGCCATCCGAAGCATCGGCTCGCTGCTCGAGCGCGCGGTGGGAGCAAGTACCGAACTTCGAATCAAGCTGGAGCCGGTCCCACTGGTGACGCTGATTGACCGTCAACAGCTTGATCAGATCATCGTCAATCTCGCCATCAACGCCAACGACGCAATGCCCCAGGGCGGGACCCTCACCATATCCACCAGCCTGGAGCTAGCAGATGGCGAGGAGGCCGACGTGGAATATGGCGGGAAGATCGCCATCGAGGTTGCCGACACCGGCTCGGGTATGCCCCCCGAAGTGGTTTCCAGGATCTTCGAACCGTTCTTCACCACCAAGCCCAGAGGGCGCGGAACCGGCCTGGGCATGGCCGTCGTCTACGGAATCATCAACCGGAGCGGGGGCACTATCAGCATCGACTCAGAGCCCGGCCAGGGCACAAACGTCAAGATCGAGCTCCCGCTGGCGGGTGCGGGCCTGGAGGCCGCGGGACCCGCGGCTCCGCCGGCCGATCAAGGCGCCAAGGGCGGCCCTGAGCGCATCCTTCTGGTGGAGGACGACCCAAAGTTGCGCGAGGCGACGGCTCGCATCATCGAAGGAGCCGGGTACCAGGTGGTGGCCGTAGGTGACGGGGAGGAGGCGCTGGAAGCCATCGAAGCCGCCGCCAATCAGTTCGACCTGGTTCTCAGCGACCTGGTCATGCCGCGCATGAGCGGCGATGAGCTTGCCGAGCGCCTCGGACGGCGCCTGCCGTCGCTACCGGTTCTATTGATAACCGGTTACGACTCCGGAGACGCTGCACGGCGGGAGGGCGTGCTGCTCAAGCCCATCGATGAACAATCACTTCTGACCGAGCTCAGGAAGGTGCTCGATGGCTGAGGCGCCGATCAAGGTGATGATCATCGACGATCACCGCATGTTCGCCGAGAGCCTGGCCAGGCTGCTCGAAGACGAGGCGGACATAGAAGTGGTGGGAGTGGGCACCAATCGGTCGGACGCGCTCGGCCTGGCTCGCCGCCTTCGGCCGGCTGTTGCTCTGGTCGACTACCAGATGCCAGGCGGGGACGGAGTGAGCCTCGCCCGCTCCCTAAAGGAGGTGGACGCCGCAATCCTGACGGTGATGCTTACCGGCTTTGATGATGAAGAGCTGCTGCTGGAGGCCATCGACGCCGGCTGCTCGGGCTTCATCACCAAGGACCGCGCGGCCGCCGAAGTAGTTGACGCGGTTAGGGCGGCTGCGGGAGGCGAAGCACTCATCTCCCCCCAGATGCTCGCCCGGCTGTTGCCGCAGCTCTCGCGGGAGGAGCGCCCGGCGCGCCACAGGCTCACCGATCGCGAAATTGAGATGCTGTCCTACATGGCGCGTGGCTTCAGCAATCGGGCAATCGCCGACCAGCTGTACCTCAGTGTGAATACGGTTCGAAATCACGTACAGTCGATACTGGGCAAACTAGGCGCGCACTCCAAGCTCGAGGCGGTCTCGATCGCGGTCCGCACCGGCATAATCGAGATGCCCTCCTCGTAGCACCTGCCTAGCTCCGGGTGGCGGGGAATCGGATCGTGGCGATCCCGCGGTCGACTTGCGTGCCCCCCAATGCCAACGCCGCCGCCACACCCCTCGCGGAGCCGCCTTGGAGGGTCCGGGAACGGCGTTCCGCAGAACGGCACAAATGCACTAGGCACTAAGGCTCATTGGCACCTGCGATGCCGATTTAGGGACGGCTTAGCCTGAATCCACCGACCGAGCCC
>JAKAEN010000220.1 GCA_021818355.1 Actinomycetes bacterium
CCGGCGGTGGCAGCACCCAGTAGAACCGAGATCATCCCGACGATCCTCACCGCACTGTCATTACCCAGGTATCCGAATACGAGGGCAAGGGCCAGCGCGGCTCCGTACCCGGTCAGTACGAAGCCGCCTTTCACCAGCCAGCTCCGCGGCTGGGGGCGGATGAGGATGAGAATGAAGCGCTCGGGGTGCTTGAGGTCCGCCACCAGGAGTATCCCCGTGATCGCCAGCGCCAACAAAGAGATGGCCGGCGCCACATAGCGGACCAGGGAGCCGGAGAGGGGCTGCCCGGCCAGCAGGGCCATGACCAGCACCACCGGGTACACCCCGGCCGCGATTCCCTTGGTCCAGGTGTAGAGGCTCACCTTCCAGCCCCAGGGCACGGCGTGAGTCATGTCGTAGGAGACCACAGCCGTGGCTGAGGAGTTGACATGCGCGCCCACCGGAGCGCCGGAGTTGGTCACCTTGTGGTTCTCGATCTTCTCGGACCACATGAATGTGGATCCGGCCGGCCTTCTTGCAGCCAGGGGGTCGAGGGTCGCCTTGTGGGCCCCCTTGTAAAAGACTCCGGGAGCGGTGGCCTTGTCCGGCTTGCGCACGGAGACCGCTTCGCGGTTAATCACGCGTGAGACCTTGGAGGTCGGATCGTTGAGGTCCCCGACGAAGATCGCCTCGGTCGGGCAGACCACCACGCAGGCTGGCTCGAGGCCGACGTCGAGCCGATGCGCACAGAAGTTGCACTTCTCTGCGGAGTGGTCCTCGGGATTGATGAAGATCGCGTCGTAGGGGCAGGCCGCCATGCACGCCTTGCACCCCACGCAGATCTTCTTGTCGAAGTCCACGATGCCGTCGGGGCGCTGGTACATCGCCCCGGTGGGACAGGCGGCCACGCACGGGGGGTTTTCGCACTGGTTGCACCGTGTCACCTGGAAGCTTCTGCGCACGTTGGGGAAGGTACCGACGTCGACCGACTTCACATAGGTGCGCGTGACGCCCAGCGGCACCTCGTTCTCGCTCTTGCAAGCGGTGGTGCAGGCATGGCAGCCGATGCAGCGGCTTTGGTCGAGGACCTTCACCCAGCGTTCGCCTTCGCGGCGGCGCAGCGCGACGGGATGCCCCCCGTCAGGGCGGGTCGCCGGTCGCGTCCCGGGACGCGCCTGCTGCTGGCTCATGCAAAACCCCCATATGAGAATGTATTTCTATATGCTCTCTTTATTTGACGAGAACGTCCAATAAACGATCCCTATATTCGACATAACGCACCTAAAAATTCTTCAGACTCCCCCCTCGAGCTGCGCAAGCGCGCACACCTTCCTGGCTTGCTAGAGTCGGCCGGGATGGGCTCGAGGAGCGGGCAGGAGGGTGACGGCTGCGGGGAGGCGTCAGGCGCTGAGCCCGAAGCGGCGGAGGTGCGCTTCTCGGCGCTCCTGGAGGCGCTTGCCATCGAGGCCGGAGGGGACCCCGCCACGGCAGCGCTGCCGATCGGTGGCTACTCACCCGCATGGGAGCCGGATGCGCCGCGGAGCGAAACAGGCTCGGCGCTCTTGTACGGCCCACCGAATTCCGGCCAGACCGAGGCTCTGGTGCGGCGGGCATTGGAGCTGCGCTCGGAGGGCATGCGCCTGATGGTGGTCACCTCGGGCCTGCCGGCAAGCCGCAGCCTTGCCGCCACCCTTTCGATGGAGGCACCCGGCCTTGCCGTGGCCGAGCTGGCCAGGCTGCGTTCGCGCAAGGCGGGCCCGGTGATGAGCGCGCGCGCCGACCTTGTGATCGCGACACCGGAAAACCTGCATCGAGACGTCCTGCCGGACCGCTATCGCTTCGGAGCGCTGCTCGAGTCACTGGCCGAGGTATGGGTATGGGACCTGACATCCATGCGCGGCCTGCTCGGCTCGCATCTGCACCACATCCTGGCCCGGCTCGAACACGCGGTCAGGGCGGATTACGGCCGCGAGATCGCCTTCGCCGCCACGGCGAGCGAGCTGGGTGACCCGGAGCGCTTCTTCGAGACCCTCTTGCGCCGCCCGGCGCGCCGCATCAGGCTGACCAGGCCCGAGCCGACCCGGCTGCTGGTGGCGATGGTGGACCCGGCGAGGATGGCCGAGTCCAAGGCTCCGGCCACGATCGCCTCGGCAATGGCCGCCGCAGCGGCAAGCAGCGGGGAGCGGGTCCTGATCCTGACCCAGTCCAGGCTCCAGGCCGAGCTGATCGCGGGCTACACGCTCGATCGCGCTCCGGAGGAGCTCGCCGGGCGCGTAGTCACCTATCGCGGCGGGTACCTGGAGGAGACCAGGGTCGAGCTGGAGCAACTCATAGAACGCCAGGACGCGGCGGTGGTGGCGTCCACTTCCGCGCTCCCTGAGGGGGTGGGGAATTTCGACGTGCTGGTGGAGGTGGGCTTCCCCGGCGTCCTGAGCCGCTTCAGGCGCGACCTCGCACGCTTGAGAGGACGGGTGGGACTGGGAATCTTCATAGCCGAGAGCGACCTGCTCGATTCATGGATGACGGCGCATTCCGAGGAGCTGGGAGTGCGCCCGAACGAGCAGGCCGCTATAAATCCGTGGAATCAGGAGGTGCTGCTCTATCAGCTGGCCTGCGCGTCTTCTGAAACCGCTGTCGATCCCGGCGAGTGGGCGGGCGGCGACGCACAGACGGCCCAACTCATGATCGACGCCTTCCATGCTCTCCAGGAGCGGCGCCAGGTGGCCGAGACCCCCGATGGTTACGTATTCACCGGCGCTACCCAGCCCCAGCGCAACCGCAGCCTGAGAGGCAAGCAGCATCGGCGCTACCTTCTCGTGACCCGGAGCGGCGAGGTACTCGAGGAGCTGGACGAGGAGCGGATCGCCTCGAGCGCCTACCTGGGTGCCGTCTATCGGCATCGGGGAGGCCGCTACCTGGTGACCGCCATCGACGAGCACACCGGCACGGTGATGGTGGACGAGCTGGAGGAGCCTGTTCACACCAAGGTGATCACCGAATCGCACTACCGCTTCTACGAAGCCGCCGAGCTCGGCCGTGCACACGCCGGGGTCCAGGCCGGCACCTGCAGACTGGCGGTGCTGGAGATGCACGTCGGCCATGAGGTCATAGGCGACGACGGCACGCTTCGCGGGGTGGTCGAATCGCGCCTGCCGCCGCGCCGATTGGACACTGACGCGCTCTTCATGGTCTTCGGGGGTGAGCTGGAAGCCACCATGGACTCCGGCAGGCTGCCCGGCGCGCTGCATGCCTTCGAGCACACCGCGATCGGGGTATTGGGATTGGTGGCCATCTGCGACCGCTGGGACGTCGGAGGGGTGTCGAGCCCGGCAGTTGAGGCGATGATGCCCGGGATGGGCATCTCGGTAGCCGAGCCTCAGGGGCTGGTGGCGATTTACGATGGCGCCCAAGGCGGAAGCGGCATTGCGGACTTGGCCTACCATCGGCTTCCCGACCTCGCGCGCGCCACACTTTCGGTCCTGGAGACCTGCCCATGCGAGCGAGGGTGCCCGTCCTGCATAGTCAGCCCGAAATGCGGGAACAACAACGAGCCGCTCTCCAAGGCGGGCGCTATGGAGCTGGCAAGAGCCCTGGTGGCCGGGCTCGACCCATCCGGCCCCTGGCTCCGCTAGTTAGGATGGAGGAGTGAACGCCGCCTTCTTCGACCTCGACAAGACGGTCATCGCCAAGGCATCGATGCTCGCCTTCGGACGCACCTTCTACAAGGAGGGGCTGCTCTCCAAACGCAGCATTCTGCGCTCCGCCTATGCGCAGCTGGTGTTCAAGTACACCGGCGCAAACGAGAAGCAGCTCAACAAGCTGCGCGAGACGGTTCTCTCCCTCACCAAGGGCTGGGAACGCTCGCTGGTCTCGGCGATCGTCACCGAGACCATGACCGAGATCGTCGAACCACTCATCTTCAAGGAGGCCCTGGACCGCATCGCCGAGCACAAAGCCAAGGGTGATCTGGTCTACATCGTCTCGGCCTCCCCAGAGGAGATCGTTGCACCGCTGGGAGAGAGGCTCGGCGTCGACGGCGTGATCGCCACCGTCTCGAAGGTCGATGCGAGCGGCCGCTACACCGGGGAGATGGAGTTCTACGCATACGGCCCCTACAAGGCCGAGGCGATGGCTTCGGTGGCCGAGCGCTACGGCTTCTCCCTCGAAGACGCCTACGCCTATTCCGACTCCTACACCGACCTGCCGATGCTGGAAGCGGTCGGACATCCGGTCGCCGTGAATCCCGACCGCGTGCTGGCCAAGATCGCCAAGGAACGCAGCTGGCCGGTGGAGGCCTTCTCCAACCCTGTGCGGGTTCGCGAAGGAGAGATCCGCCCGTCCGCTCCCATCGGCCTGATCGCTCTCAGCGCCGGAGTCGTCTCCATCTCGGCAGCCAGTGTCTACCTGCTGGTCAGGGTTAGGCGCCTCTCTGAGCAGCTGCGCGCCGCTCTGATGCTCCCAGTCCAGGATTAGGCGGACGGGACCTTAAAGCCGAAGGCGCTCCCCTGCGGCAATTCCGCGGAGAAGCGCCCGTTCGAAGCGGCCGGTTCTTGGATCAGGCAGACGCCTTGAGCTTCTTGGCAGCCAAAGCGCCGAGCGCAACCAGAACCAAGAGAAAGAACACCTTCTTCATTGCAACCTCACTGTACCGAGAGAAAGGCTGCCCGGTAGGCAGCCGAATGACCGGTCCCCCAGGCAGATAAGAGCCTAGGGCGTGCCTGGCCCTTTGACGCAACGATACGAGCCATGTCGCATCATCCCAGCTCACGGGCCACTAAGCCGGCAACCCAATGTCGACATCGACAGCGCGGCGGTGCCTATCTCGGATAACTTCTATGCCAAAGCCGACCTAGATCCGCAAAGGAACCCACCATGGCCAACTCCAGGTTCGCCACTCGATTCGACCAGGACACATCGGTATCGCAGGTTGGCGA
>JAKAEN010000221.1 GCA_021818355.1 Actinomycetes bacterium
GAAGAAGGCGTCGTCGGGGATGAGGAAGGTCTGGCCCGGAGCCAGGTCGCCGGGCTGAGGGAACTGCCAGAGGATCTGTCCTTGAGGGGAGACGACGATCAGCCGGTTGTTGGAGCGATCGGCTATTAGCAGCGGCCCCGGCAGCACCGAGGGGTTGGAGCCGGGCTGGAGATGCGGGCCGGTGAGTGGTTTGGAGAAGGCGGCCGGCAGGCCGGGAAGGGCGGAGACCGCCGCCTTGGCGGCCTTTCTTGCCGTGGTGGTGGTGGTCTTGGCTGCGCCGGAGGCATTGGAGGAGGCGGAGCTCTTGGCGTTCCTGCGGCCTGCCAGGTAGAAGGACGTCGCCGCGAGAGCCAGCACGACGACCGCGATAGCAAGCGTCTTCGCTCTGCGCACCGGCACCCCCGTTTCGAATGTGCGGCGTAAAGCCCCCCGCCGCTTCGATCAGGCCGAGTCTATGGCGGATCGGCTGAAGCTTGCGTGAAAGCGGGCGTCAGCCCGCCCAGGGCCCCCAGCTGAAGGACTGCACCACGAAGGGCACCCCGGTGGTGTCCGCGATATGGGCGACCCTGCCAAAGGGGCTGTCCTCCGCGGGCCGTGACAGCGAGCCGCCATTGGCGAGTGCAGCCGCAACCGCGGCATCCGAGTCCTGCACCCCGAAGCGGATTTCCCAATGCGGAGCCGATTGGGCATCTTCCAGGATGCCCGCGAAGGGCCTTCCCTGGCGGTTCGCGGTCGAGTAGCGGAGCCCGGCCGGGTTGTCGACGGCGCTCAACTCCCAGCCGAAGACTGCGCGGTAGAACTCGAGCGACGCATCGTAGGCCCCGGTGTGCAGCTCGTACCACCTGGGCGCCCCCGGTTCGTTGACGCGTCCGAATCCGATGAACCCGATCGGTGCCCAGACCCCGATCGGGGCTCCTCCCGGGTCGATCATCACTCCCATCGTCCCCAGCTCCGCTACTTGCATTGCCGGCACCGCCTCTGTCGCTCCGTGCGCGGCGCCCAGGGCGAGTGTCTCGGCGGTATCCGTCGAGGCAAGGTAGAGGGACCAGGAGTCGGGCGGCCCGGCCTCCCCGGTGGTTCCCATGCCCCCCGCCACGGCGGAATCGTCCAGGAAGAACTGGAAATAGCCGCCGAACTGCTCGGCCTGCTCCCCGGGCCTCCAGCCGAGCACCGCCTGATAGAAGGCGCGGGCGCCGGGGATGTCGCTGCTGTATAGGTCGACCCAGCAGGGCTCGCCCGGGAACCATCCCTCTCTGGTTGCCATCTTGCTCTCCCTCCTGTCGGGCGGAGGCGTTGGGTCCCGCGCCTGACCGGGCCGTCGAAGGCCGCCCGCCTTCCGGCAATTCTGGCACCGGTCGGTCCATTTCGCATCCGGACGGGCGCGCTTTGTGAGAGCGCTCCGCTACTGGTGCCCTGTGACGCGCCTGCAGGTGGCTTTGGTCCCTGTGCGCCGCGCCCGCGACGGCGTATCTTGTGCGCCATGAAAGCGCCAGCCATCGCGCGCCGCGACGGCTGCAGGGCCGCAGCGCAGACATTGCAAAGTTTCGACGGGCCTCTCGGGGCCTACGTGCACGTTCCCTTCTGTTCAAGGATCTGCCCCTTCTGCCCCTACAACAAGGTCATCGCGGAGAGGACGCTCGTGCACCGGTACTTCTCGGCCTTGCTCCGCGAGATCGACTGGTATGCGCAGGCCATGGGACGCCCCTTCGACTCCCTCTACGTCGGCGGAGGCACCCCCACGCTCTTCCCGGGTGAGCTGGCAGAGGTCCTGGAGCGCATCCCGGTCTCGGGCGAGCGGGGAATAGAGGTCCTGCCCACGCACGCGACGCCGGAACGCCTGGACCGCCTGGCCGCCATGGGCTTCGACTCGGTGAGCATCGGCTCGCAGTCCTTCAACCCCGAGGTTCTGTATCGGCTGGGGCGGCCATATGGTGCCGAAGCGAGCAGGGTGGCGGTGTCGAATGCGCGCGAGCGCTTCGCCACCGTCGACGTCGACCTGATCGTGGACGTGGCCTGGGCGAAGGAACGGCGCCTGGCGGGCGCGTTCCTCGCCGATGTCGCCTCCTGCATGGAGATGGGCGTCGACCAGGTCTCGACCTATCCGCTCATGCGCTTCGGCTACACCCCCTTCGGCAAGGCGCACCACGACCGGCGCCTGGAGCACCAGGTGCTGGGTGCGGCCGCCGACCTCGCGGAGGCGGGCGGTTACGAACGGCGCTCGGTGTGGACGCTCAACCGCATCGGCTCCCCCTCTTACACCTCCATCACCCGGCCGCGCTACCTGGGCATGGGGGCGGGCAGCGCCTCCTTCGCCGGCAAGGACTTCTTCGTCAACCATTTTGGAGTGGAGACCTACATCGGCGCCGTAATGGACGGGCGCCTGCCGATGGCCAAGCGCATACACCTGGGCCGCTGGGCGGGTGCCACCTACGACGCCTTCTGGCAGGCCTACGCCGGCGGGCTGGACTTCACCGCGCTGAGCAGGTCCTACGGAGTTCCCGCCAGTGCCCTGCTGGCCGCGCTGTCCACACCGTTGGTGCTTACAGGAGCCGCCAAGGCGCGCGGTTCGCAGCTGCGCCTGACCCGCCGCGGCTTCGACCACTATCACGATCTCGAGCGCTTCGTCACCTACCATTTCATCGAGCCGCTCTGGGCGGAGATGCTCGCCGAGCACCTGGCCGAGCCCGACGCCGCCCAGGGGAGGGCGCGCTGGGTGACAGAGGGCGAGGCCCGGCGGGGGAGGGCCTGGTCGGTCGCCGAGCGCTTCTTCGAGAGGCCGCCCTACTGAATCCCGCCCCGCCCGTACCGGTGGACGGCGCCTGAACCAGGCGGCCGTTGAGCCTTGGCGGTTCAGCCGCCTTTCACGGGCAATGAATCAGTCGAGGGAGCCAAGTCGGCGGCGGGCGCCGGCGGAAGTGGATGCGCCGCCCGCTGCACGCCGGCGAACCTCGAGGGTGTGAACCAGCCGGGGAGGGCGCGGCGCAGGGCGCTCGGCCCGCTGATTGCCACCCTGTCGCAGCGCAGAGCTTCTAACCAGCTCGTATCGCCGCGCCAGATCTCGGTCAGGCAGCGCAGGCCGCCCGTGATCGTCAGGGTTACCTCGTAACCGGGGTCCACGTCGCAGACGTCGACATCTCCGGCGGTGATTACCAGCCACCAGCGCCGGGAGGGCGCGGGTACGTCCGGGAAATGGAAGTGCAGCACTGTACGGCCCTTTGGCACAGCCGCGAGATCGACGTTGCGGTGCATGTCCCATAAGAGGAGGCTGGGGTCCAGGTCCTCCTCTCCGAGATTCCCGATCCAGCGCACCCCCCAGGCTCCGAGAGCTTCGACGATGGGCCGCAGCTCCTCGCCGGCCGGGGTCAGCACGTACTGGATTTCGTTGCCATCCGAGTGGCGCTCAATCAGGCCGGCTCGTGCCAATTGGTTGAGCCGCTTGGACAAGAGCGTGGGTGAAATCCTGGGGAGGCCGCGACGCAGTTCGTTGAAGCGGCGGCTGCCGGTGACCAACTCCCGGATCACGAGGATCGTCCAGCGCTCGTCGAGCAGCTCGACGGCCTTGGATACGGGGCAGAACTGGTGATATGAAGAGCCCACGCCGATCACCCCCCGTGACGCCGGGCCCGATACAGAGATTGTACTAGACGGCCCTGGGCGCGGTCCGTACTCTCAGGCCCAGGGATGGGCATTCCCGGCAACCCGGAAGCGAGCGTACTTCTTTCGCCGGCGGGGAGCGTACCGGCAATAGCGAACGAGGGGTGGAGATGATGACGGTTCTGGACGATTCCGACCAGGCGGACAAGGCTCTAAAGGCGAGGCATCGCGTCATGTGGGCGATGGGCGATTATCCGGCGGTGGCGGCGGAGATAATTCCCGGACTGGGGAGGGTACTTGTCGAAGCGTGCTCGATCAAGGAGGGGGATCGGGTGCTCGACGTGGCGGCCGGGACGGGAAACGCGGCGCTGCCCGCGGCGCTGGCGGGTGCGGAGGTGGTGGCGTGTGACCTCACCCCCGAGCTCCTCCGGGCGGGCCGGGAGAGCGCCGCCAGGCTGGGGGTGACACTCGAGTGGCGCGAGGCTGACGCCGAGGCGCTGCCCTTCGCCGACGCCGAGTTCGACGTGGTCCTCTCCTGCCTGGGCGTCATGTTCGCCCCGCGCCATCAGGTATGCGCGGACGAACTCCTGCGGGTATGCCGGCCTGGAGGGACGGTGGGACTGATCAGCTGGACGCCGGCAGGGTTCATCGGCGAGATGCTCGCGGCGATGAGGCCTTACGTTCCCGCGCCTCCCGCGGGCGCACAGCCGCCGCCGCTGTGGGGATCGGCCGACCACCTGCTGGAACTGTTTGCGAACGGGGTGGAGGATGTGCGCGCCCGGCGCGGGGCTGTCACTGTCGACCGTTTCGCCACTCCCGAGGAGTTTCGTGACTACTTCAAGGAGCGCTACGGCCCCACGGTGGCGGCCTACTCGGCAATCGGCGGCGAACCGGAACGCGTGGCCGCTCTGGACCGCGAACTGGCCGAGCTCGCCCGCCGTCACGACCGTGGCACTGAAGCCACGCTCATGGAGTGGGAGTACCTGCTGGCCACGGCGCGCAAGCGGCGCTGATAGCCTGCCGGAAAGCCCACGGCGGCCGCGTGGCGGCCGTAGAGTGGTGGCGTGAGCCACATTGCCCGAGGCACCTTTGAGGTGGAGATCATTCCTTCCGCGCCCGAGCTCGGCGGAGCCGTCAACCGATTCGAGTTGCGCAAGAGCTTCAGCGGCGATCTCTCCGGCACCGGTTCGGGGGTGATGCTCTCCGGGGGTGACCCCTCCACGGGTACGGCGGGCTACGTAGCCATGGAGACCGTGCGTGGCGCGCTAGGCCGTAGTTCCCCCCGTCTATCACG
>JAKAEN010000010.1 GCA_021818355.1 Actinomycetes bacterium
GTGGGGGTGCCATAAGTCGCCTCTGTCCCCTAAGAAGGGGATGTGCTCAGCAATTTCAAATTTGTTTCTCAGGTGCATCGTTTGCAAAGTCCGGACATAGTAAGTTTGATCGTGAAGGTGAGGAAGGTCACATCTGTGTAGGGTCTTTGGCCCCTACCGTGGCCCTCCGAGTCTTCACGGTAGTTATCGAAAGGGGTTAGATTGTCGAAAGGAGCTCGCGCGGCTTCCGTAGTCGTCGGCTTCGCGATCGCCTTGGCCCTTGTGGTCTATGGCGTCGTGGGTTGGCTGCTACATAAGCCGCCAACCATCTCCGCACAACCGTCTTCCACTCCAGGGGTAGTGAACGTCACCATCCAGATCGATGGAGCAGTGGGCACCGGCCCGCATCCAAGCTGGGTTGGTTACAGGGTGCAGAATGCGAGTGGCCAGTGGATTCAAACCACTGTCATTCAGATTCCCGCACACTCAGACGTTCATTTCACCGTCTATCAGTACGACTCCGGCTCCGGATTCCGCAATCCTGTGTGGGACCAGGTCGCAGGTACTGTTGGCGGCGTCGCCTACCTCAATGGGAAGTCGGCCACTTACTTCAATGATCAGGTTGGGAATGGCATCGGCCACTCGTTCAACGTGCCGGCCCTGGGGATCAACGTCCCCTTCGCGGGAGTCAATGGCAACGCCAGCAACTTCTGCAACTCGGGTCCCTGCACGATGAGCCAGTTGCACAACACCATCACCTTCGACGTCAAGACCGGCGACCCGGGTACCTATCGCTGGCAGTGCTTCGTGCCCTGCGGCCTTGGCTACCTGAACGGGAACGGCGGCCCCATGACCACCGTCGGTTACATGGGCGGCTTCCTGAAGGTGGTGGCGTAAATGTCACAGAACGTTCTCGATGACTCGAGATCGGTTGAGACGACCAAGAAGGCGATACCCAAGCTCATAGCGGTTTGGATCGTCACCTCTCTTATCGGCTCGCTGTTGGTGTGGTTCGTGCTCGGGCCGCATCTGCCACCTGGGACGATGACAGATCAGGCGGCGGGTGCCCAGTTCGACATCAAGTTCGTGTCGACTCTGGTGCCTCCGGTCCTATTCTTCATCTGGATCTTCTTCGGTTACTCGCTCGTCAAGTGGCGCGTGAGGCCGGGCGAGGATCCGTTGGCCCCGGCGGCGGACTTCCGTGGCAACTCCAAGACCCAGGGCGCGTGGTACATCATCACCACCGTTCTGGTGCTCTTCCTGGCTGCCTTCGGAACGTACTTCCTGGTGGTGCCCGCCGGTGCAGGCGGCGGCGAGGGTCCGAACCCGATCTGGACCCCCAACACCAAGAACATGCTGCAGGTGCAGGTGATCGCCCAGCAGTGGCGCTTCACCTATCGCTGGCCGCAGTTCGGTGGGATGGAGACGACGAGCATATATCTGCCGGTTAATACCGAGATTCAGTTCAACGTCACCAGCTTGGACGTGATCCACGACTTCTGGGCCTATCAGCTCGGAGTCAAGGCCGACGCCAACCCGGATGTCAACAACGTGGCCTTCACCAAGACTCAGCAGCTTGGCCGCTTCACGGTGCGCTGCGACGAGCTCTGCGGTGTGTGGCACGGTGCCATGTACAACTACGGTTACGTCGTCTCCCAGGCGCAGTTCCAGCAGTGGGCCACGCAGATGGAAGCACAGAACGCCGCAGTCACCAAGCTGCTGCCCAAGTACGCGACCACCTATACGCCTTCGTATGCCGGTAACGGTGGCGGTTATTACCCGCCGCAGGACCCGAATGCGAATCTCTAGTCATCTCCTTCCCGAGCGCGAGCTTGGGAGGGAAAACGTTCACCTAATCGGAGGATTGCATTAATGGCAATTGACTACTCGAAAGCGACCGGTACCGGTTCTTCGAGCGGCGCGCCAGGTGGAGGCGGAGGTGGTCTGCTCAAGCCGAGCATCATCACCGGCATCATCGGCGGTGTGATTGGTTGGCTGCTGGGCCACTGGATAGGAAACTCCTTCACCCAGGGCTACCAGCAGGTTCAGGGTTCCGGGTCTAATGACATCGCGGAGTTCCTGGGCTATTTCGGCATGATCATCGGCTGGTTCGCCGGACTGGGCGCACTCAACTACCCGATCAAGAAGCTCTTCGGCGTCGAGCCGGAGGCGGAGGAGCCCGTGACGGAGAAGGGTTGGGGGAAGTATTTCCGCTACACCCTCGACCACAAGACGGTGGGTGTGCAGTACCTCTTCGGTATGCTCATCTACTTCTTCACCGCCGGGCTGCTCGCTCTGGCCATCCGTACCGAGCTTCTCTCGCCGACCTATCACATCTGGAGCCCCGACACCTACATCGAAATTGTGGGCGAGCACGGCACCATGATGATGATGATGATGACTTCGGTCGTCCTCGGCCCGTTCGGAAACTACGTGGTGCCCCTGATGATCGGGTCCAAGCGGGTGGCCTTCCCCCGCCTTGAGGCTTTGTCCTTCTGGTTCACCCCGATCTCCTACTTCATCCTGCTCTCGGGCCTTTGGCAGGGCGGCTTCCAGTCCGGTTGGACCGGCTACGCCCCGCTCTCGGTTCAGCAGGGCGTTGGTCAGGACACCTACATCCTCGGCTTCGGCCTGCAGGGCCTCTCGATGGTCTGCGCCTCGACCAACATCGTCGCGACGATCATCAACTACAGGGCGCCCGGCATGTCCTGGAGCAGGCTCCCGGTTATGGGGTGGTCGATGCTCTCGCTCGGCTTCACCATGATCCTCTCCATCCCGGTTCTGATCGATGGTCTTTACGTGCTCGGTCTCGACCGCACCGCGCAGACCTCGCTCCTGTACTCGGGGCACGGGGGATCCTCGTTCCTGTGGGAGAACCTCTTCTGGTTCTTTGGCCATCCCGAGGTGTATCTGTTGGCAATTCCCGGGTTCGGCTTGGTCGCGGAGATAATCCCCGTCTTTGCCCGTAAACCGATATTCGCCTACAAGACATCCGCAGCCGGCTTCATCGGTCTTGCGATCCTCAGCTTCTTCGTGTGGCAGCACCACCTCTTCCAGAGCGGCATGAACCCGGACATGCGTCCGCTGTTCATGTTGACGACGGAGCTGATCTCCATCCCGACAGGGTTTATCTACCTGGTTGGCATGGGCACCCTGTGGCGCGCAAGGATCCGGCTCACGACTCCGATGCTGTTCATGCTCGGCGTCTACTTCAACTTCCTCTTCGGTGGACTGACCGGCGTATACGTCTCCGACGTGCCGATCAACGTCACCGTTCACGGAAGCTTCTTCGTCATGGCCCACTTCCACTACACGATCATGGGCGGCGTAATCTTCGCCTTCTTCGGGGCGATCTATTACTGGACCCCGCTCGTGACCGGTTACCAGCTCTCCGAGAAGCTGGGGAAGATCCACTTCTGGACCATGATCGTCTTCTTCAACTCCACCTTCCTCCCGCTCTTCGCGGTTGGAGCGCTGGGCATGCCGCGCCGCGTCTTCGAGTACGCTCACCGGCTGCAGTTCCTGAACCAGTGGGTGTCGGTCTCGGCCTACCTGCTCGGTGCCTCCTTGCTCTTCTTCACGGTCACCTTCATCTGGCAAATTGCGGTTACGCGCAAGCCGACGGTGCGGAACCCGTGGGGTTCGCGGAGCCTCGAGTGGTTCGTCGAGTCCTATCCGCCGCCCGCTTACAACTTCAAGCGAGTTCCGGTCGTGTTGTCCTGGCCATATGAGTACGGCGATCCCAACGCCCTTCCCGTGGCGGACATCGTCAATGAGACCAAGGACCTCGATCCGGTTGGGAGGGCATAAATGAGTGAGATCACTGAGGACAGGCCGGTAGTAGACGAGGAGCAGCTGTACCACGAGGCGGCCATCGGCTCGCTGTGGTGGGGTTCGCGGATCTCGATCGCGCTTACCATCACCGCGTTCGGTGGGCTCGTCTTTGCCTACTTCTACCTGCGGTCGTTGAATTCGCACGGCCTGTGGCAGCCTCACCACGAGACCGCGTCGGTGCTGCTGGGTTCGCTGATCCTGGCCTGCGTTCTGGGAAGTGCGATCATCCAGACGGTTGGGGCGAGGCGCCTTCGTAGCGGCTCCACCATCGACTGGCTGGTGGCGGGCTTCGTCTCGCTGGGACTTGGAGTTCTGGCCGGTGGTTTCCAGATCTGGGAGCTGACCCGACTCAACTTCTTCCCGGCGGCTTCGGGATACGCTGGGGTGTTCGTGGCGTTCGCGCCTGTTTACTCCATCATCATCCTGCTGCACATGTACTGGCTCGAGACCCAGCTGGTTCGACTGGTGCGTAATCGGGCCGTTCTTGACGGCGATGGTGGAGTCGGCATCTCCCGGCAGCCGAAAGCGGAGAACTTCAGGGCGAACATCGAGGGATTTACCTACGCATGGAATGCGTTGGCCATCATGTCCATCCTGTTCTACGTTCTCTTCTACGTTCTGTAGCCAGTGACCCGGGACGGGAGACCGTCCCGGGTCCAAGAAAGGATTGCAATGTTTCTTGGCCTGGTCCAGAACTCGCCGGCTGGTGGAGTGCTGACGATGGTGGTTCCATTGGGCATCTTCGTAGCTTTGCTGTTCTGGGGTTTCTTCCAGCGGAAGAGGTTCAACTAGCCTTAGCTGACCTCGAAGGGCCGCACCCGTTACGTACGGGCGCGGCCCTTCTTGGTTTAAACGGTCCTCTTCAGGCCTAGCGCGGAGGTGTTCTTTCCGGGGCGGGGTTTGCTTTGCCTGGGAGTGTCCGCTGGGCGGGTCACGGGGAAGAGAGCAGATGGTTGATGATCATCTGGTTGGTCATCGTCTCCACCGGGGCGCGGTTGTCGGTGAAGATTAACCCGGGGGTGTCTGCCGGTTGGTGCCAGGTGGAGGCTATCCCTCCCAGCACGGGGCGCAGGAATGAGGGAAGAGACGACGCTTGGGGCAGCGAGAGCGCCTTTGCTGAGGCGACCAGCAGGTAGTTGTAAGTGCCCGGCGCCTTGGCGATATAGACGTGAGGAAAGACTGCATAGAGCGTGCGAACCATGGCCTGTGTAAGCGCGGCGGTGGGTGAGGTCGCGTTCAAGTTGATGGCCAGTTCGCCCCCGCTGGCCAGATGTTGGCGGCACAGGTTGAAGAATTCCTTCGTGGTCAGGGAGAAGGGTATGTATATCTCCTGGCTGTAGGCGTCCACGATGATGATGTCGTAGTGGTGGAGCGTGCTGCGCAGGTAAAGCCTTCCGTCCGAGATGACAATCTTGGCTGCGGAAGGAAGGAGGTGGAAGTACTGGCGTCCCAGTGCCACCAGGCCGGGATCGAGCTCGACGCCCGTCATGGCGACTGGTGCGCGGTACGGGTCCACATCCCGTTTGTAGAGGGTCGGTATGGTTCCCGCCGCCATTCCTATAAGCAGCGATGACAGAGGCTTTTCGGGTGGGTAGAAGTAGGGGAGGAGCATATAGGCGTCGTAATAGAGGCCGGTGAGGCGTGCGCTGGTGTAGAGGGATTGTATTCCCGCCGCATCGTTGACGCTGAGAGCTGTGTCGCCGTTCGGGAGGCGATAGACCTGGGCGAACTGGTACTGGGTTTCGACCTCCTTGATCAGGCCCGGAACCGGTTTCAGCAGCGGAGGAGCTGCATAGGCGGCGGTGATCGGAACCGCGAGGGCGAGCATTCCGTAGCGTTTCGGGAGCATTATGGCGCCGAGCGCAATGAGCACCGTGGCGGAGAGCCAAAGCGTGGTCCTGACGCCGAGGTAAGGGATGGTGTAGAAGGTGGGCACGAACGTCCCGGCGATGGATCCCGCGGTCGACCAGGCGTATAGGGATCCGGCCTTGGATCCAACGTTCTCGGGGCGGGTGACCGCCAGGCGCAGCGCATAAGGGGTCACCGCACCCAGGCATGCCACGGGCGGCATGAAGAGGATTGTGGTCCCTGCCAAGGTGGCGATCACGACGCCGGCTGGCGTGGCCAGGAGGCCGTGGACCACTTGGGCAAGGAGTGGGGAGGCGATCGCGGGTAGCAGCGCCACGAATATTCCGCCCCCGAGAGCCAGAAGCCCGAGTCCTGAAGGTGTCGGTCTCCGGTCGGCGAGGCGCCCGCCGGCCGCGTATCCGAGGGACAGAGCCAGCAAGATCAGCCCGATCAGTGTCGCCCAGACGAGCTCGGAGTTCCCGAAAAATGGTTGCAGCAGGCGCTCGGCGGCAAACTCCACCGCCATGACCGCGGCGCCGGTGGCGAATACGAAGGTGCGCAGGAAGACGCCGGTTGTTCGCCAGGCCCCCTTCAGCGGCGGTAGAGCGTCGCTGCTGGCCTGTTCTGGCGCCATGGCTCCGCCTCTCCTCGCTCAGGCCTTGGGCGTGCTCAGATCGAGGCCGAAGGCGCCATAGAGCAGACTTTAGTTGAGCTCCGGCGGGTTGTTGGGGACTAGGCCGGGCAGGCGCGCGGGTCCCAAGGCTGTAGAGGCATGTTTGAGCTGGTGGCCGGCAAAGTGATCGGGTTGTTGACCGAGGGGGTCGTGGTCTTTGTGGCGGTGGATGCCGCAGCCGGCTGCGTAGTGGCGGGAGCCGCGGTCTGTGCGGTGCTGGTGCTCGGAGCCGCAGGTGCCGCCGGCGTCGCGACGGTGAGGCCGTTGCCGGTTATCACTTCGACCGGCGCGCCTCCGGTGGTTTGGCCTTGGGACATTACGACCGCGCCGGAGAGGTCCGACATCACCTTTTCCGCCATGGCCAGATGCCCGGGGGTGTAGCGCACCACGGTTTCCAGGTTCGATCCCTGGATTGCGGTGTCTCCGACCGTCCCGATCTTGTACCCGAGCTTCTGCAGGCCGGTGGAGACATCGGTGGCCTGCATGTAGGCGCCGGTGCCGTTGGCGACGCTGACCGTTATCGATGAGCGCGCGATCGAAGGGGTCTGCATCCCCAGGTACTGCTGGAGGATCGTCCAGTCCTGCGGCTGTGCGGCAAAGACGACGTCGCCGTAGTTGGCTCCGAGGTAGACGTAGTTGTTCTCGAGTGCCACCGGCAGGGTTGCCGTCTTGATTGTGTTCGGGTTCACGTGCCTATAGGTCGAGGCGAGCGAGACGAGTTCGTTGAAGGTGAAGCTCTTGTCCAGGCCCAGGTAGGGCTCGATGGCGGAGAGGACGGAGTTGAGGGTGACGGGATTGGTTATGCCCTTCGCCTTCACCTGGGATGCCAGGACGCGAAGGAACTCGTGGTCGCGGCGGATTCGCGAGAGATCGCCGAGCGGGTCGTAGTACCAGGTGACGCCGTTCGGCGAATACTGGAGGTGCCGTGCGCGGACCACGGCCAGGGCCTGGAAGCCGTTCAGATGCAGACAGCCTGTCTGGGTGATGTTGAGGCCGGAGTAGGCGTCTTTGAGCTGGTACGGGAAGTACATGTTGATGCCGCCCAAGGCGGTTACCACTGACTGGAAGGTGTCGAAGTTGAGTTCGACGTAGTGGTTGATTGGTATGCCCAGATCCTGTTCGATGGTCTTTACCAGCACGGATGGCCCGTAGTTGAGTGCCGAATCGACCCGGTTCAGGTTGTTGCTCCCCGGTATGGGCAGGAAGAGGTCGCGCGGTATCGAGACCAGGGTGACCAGGCCGGTCTTTGGATCCAGGTGCGCGATCATGGTCACGTCGCTGCGGGCTCCGCCCACCTCGGAGCCGGTGCCGAAGGAGTTTGCCTGCTTGCCGTTCAGCACGGTGCGGGAGTTGTTCCCCACCAGCAGGATGTTGATGGGCTGGCTGGTGTTGGCGGTATCGAGGTTGCCGACAGCCAGCTTCTTGATCTCGGAGAACTTGAGCCTTGCGTAGCCGTAGACGCCGATGGCGCCGAGGACTATCACTGCCGCCAGAGCGCCGCCGATGATCGCCGCCCTGCGCCGCCCACGGTGCGTGCGCCTGGCGGAATGGGCCGGCCGTGCGTTCCTCTTGGGGGGCTCGGGTCGGTAGTAATACTGCTGTTGGGTCATGCGGTCGTCTTTTGAGCTGTCGTGTCGGTTCGGGCGCGCAGGATCCGGGGAGTCCAAGCTAGTGTGTTACAAGATATCCGTGAAGTGGGTACTGAGATACCCACACGGTTTATGGAGGCTAGATGCCGTCTGAGAAACTGCGTCTCGTCCCAAGTGGGACGGGTGGGCTCACCATGAAGGCGCAGATCCTTTCCAAGCCCGATATCGACAGGGCCGTAACCCGCATAGCCCACGAAATTCTCGAGCGCAATCGGGGGCCGGAGAATCTGATGTTGCTCGGGCTCCTCCGCGGTGGAGAGTGGCTCGCGGCCGCGCTCGCCAAGCGGATCGAAGCCCTGGAGGGCGTATCGGTGCCGCAAGGGACTCTCGATGTGACCAACTACCGAGACGACGCCCCCCGCGAGGAGCCGGACGTGATCGGGCTTCCGACCGACCGGAGCAACATTCCGGTTTCGCCCCAGGACAGGGTCGTGATCCTGGTCGACGACGTCATCTTCACGGGCCGAACCGTAAGGGCGGCACTCGACTCGCTGCTGTCCCGGGCGCGCGCATCCAAGGTGCAGCTGGCCGTGATGGTCGACCGTGGCCACCGGGAGGTGCCGATCCGGCCCGACTACGTCGGGAAAAACCTTCCCACCTCCTTGACCGAGTACGTCGAGGTCACGCCGGAGGTTGTCCGCATATACCAGGAGGCGCTCCCCGAGGGGGGCCCCGATGGGGAGTGACGGCGGCCTGAAGCGTGGGTTCTGGTCTATGGGCCAGCTGGATCGTGAGTTGGCGGAGTCACTGCTGGAGAGCGCCCGCCGCCACGCGGCCGGCCCGAGGCGGTCGGCCATCCTGCCCGCAACGGAGATAGCGGCCCTCTTCTTCGAGACCTCGACCCGCACGCGCGTTTCTTTCGAGGTTGCGGCCACTCGGTTGGGCGCCACCACCATTCACTTCGATTCCAAGGCCTCGTCGCTCTCCAAGGGCGAGAGCCTCCAGGACACCGTCGAGACCATCGCCTCCTTCGGCGTGGACGGCCTGGTCGTTCGCTCCTCAGCGGCGGGCGCCCCCCAGCTCATAGCCGATTGGACCGGGTTGAAGGTGGTCAACGCGGGCGACGGCGCGCACCAGCATCCCAGCCAGGCCCTGCTGGACCTTTACACCCTCTCGGAGCGTCTGGGCTCGTTGGAGGCCCTCTCCGGCCTTCGTGTTGGAATCGTGGGCGACATCGCCCACTCCCGGGTGGCAAGATCGCTGATGGAGGGCTTGAACCTTTTCGGGGCCGAGGTGACATTGATTGGCCCGGCCACCCTCATGCCGCCGATCGGTTTCGGACCAGCGGCCCGCATGAGCTCCGATTTCGACGAATGCCTTGGGGATTTGGACGTGGTGTATCTGCTGCGCCTGCAGCAGGAGCGCATCGGCCAGGGGCTGATCCCCTCGTTCGGGGAGTACGTGGCCAGATATTCGCTCACCCGCGAACGTTACCGGCGCCTCAAGCCGGAAGTCGTGATCATGCACCCCGGTCCGGTTTACCCGGGCATGGAGGTGGATTCGGCGGTGATAGCCGACGAGTCGTCGCTGGTGCGCTCCCAGACCCGGAACGGGGTCTTCGTGCGGATGGCAATCCTGGAAGCGGTGTTTGGTGAGGGAGGCCGGGAGTGAGCGGGCGCATCGTTTTCAAAGGCGCCGTGCTGCTGGATCGCACGGGCATCCGCGTGGGAGACCTTGCCATCGAGGGTGACCTGATTACCAGCGCGGAAGCGGCGGTTGAGCCCGGGCCCGGCGACACCGTGGTCGATGCCCGCGGTGGTGTCGTACTCCCCGCACTCGTCGACTCACACACCCATCTGCGTGTCCCGGGAGGCGAGGAGGCGGAGACCCTCGCGTCCGGCACCATGGCGGCGGCGATGGGGGGTTACGCCGCGGTCCTCGCCATGCCCAACACCACCCCCGCGCTCGACAACCCGGCACGCATCGCTCAGATGCTGGCGGCCGCGGCGGATCTCCCCGTCAAGGTGCTTGCCTCCGGAACCATTACCAAGGAGCGGGCGGGTGCCGAGCTGTCTCCGCTCGCCGCGCTGTCAAAGGCGGGCGTCAAGCTTGTAACCGACGACGGCTCCGGCGTCCAGGACGCCAATCTCATGCGCCGCGCCCTGCAGTACGGCGCGGAGTTGGGACTCATCGTTGCCGAGCACTGCGAGGTGGAGTCCCTCTTCGGCGGTGGCGTGATGAACGAAGGCCCCCTCTCGGCAGGGCTTGGGCTGCGTGGGATACCGGCGGTCGCCGAGGAGGTCATGGTCGCGCGTGACATCGAGCTTGCCCGCGCCACCCGAGCACGGCTTCACCTGCTGCACCTCTCTACCGGCCGCTCCGCGGAGCTGGTGGAGAGGGCCAAGGCCGACGGTGTCCCGGTGACCGCCGAGGTCACGCCACACCACCTTCTCATGGCCGAGGATCTGCTCCGGGGCTACGGATCGGTCTACAAAGTGAATCCCCCTCTGCGCACTGACGAGGACCGCCGTGCTCTCTGGAGATACCTGGCCCGCGGCGCCTTCGACGTGATCGGCACCGATCACGCTCCTCACCCCCGGTGGCGCAAGGAGGCGACTCTCGACGACGCCGCCTTCGGAATGCTCGGGCTGCAGCACGCGCTGTCGGCCGTTTACACCGGGGCGCTGGGTGCGCTCGAGGATGGAGTCCGCCCGGAGCGCCTTCCAGGCGAGGTGAGCGCGTCCATTGCCGGGCTCGGGTTCGACGAGTCCAAGGCCGCCCGCCTGGCCTGGCTCTGGCAGATCGCCGCCATGATGAGCTGGCAGCCCGCACGACTGCTCGGATTGGGTGACGACTTCGTGGGCAGGCTGGCTGCCGGGTCGAGGGCGAACCTGGTGCTGTTTGACGACTCTTCCGAGTGGACGCCCACTGCGGCGTCGATCCTCTCCAAGGCGGGGAATTCGCCCTATCTCGGGCTGCGCCTTTCGGGAAGGATCGAGGAGGTGGTCGTTGACGGCCGCCGCCTGGTGGGGTCCGGAGAGCTAATCAGTGAAGGGAATTGGCATTGATCTACAGGACCGAGACATTTTCGGCGACGCCTGGATGGCTCGTCCTATCGGACGGGACCGCCTTCGAGGGGGAGATCGTCTCCTCGGCCGCGCTGGAGAACCAGGGAGTTCTCGCCGGTGGTGAGGTGGTCTTCAACACCACGCTCACCGGATACCAGGAGGTGGCGACGGACCCCTCTTACGCCGGCCAGTTCGTGACCTTCACCAATCCTCACATTGGCAACTACGGCTGCAACGACACCGACATGGAGTCCGCAAAGGTGCGGGCGGCGGGAATCGTGGTGCGCGACTACTCCGATATCTACTCCAACTACCGCGCCACCGGCTCGCTGCTCGAGTTGACCAGCGCCGCGGGGGTGCCCCTCTTCTCCGGGGTGGACACCCGGGCGCTGACCCGCCACGTGCGCTCCCATGGGGCGCTCGGCGCGGTCATCGGCACCGGGTCACGCGCCGAACTTGCCGCCGCCGCGGGCGAGCACCTGACGACGACGGGCAAGGACCTGGCTTCGGGAGCGGGTCGCGGCACCCGCTTGGCGGTGCCGGGCGATGGCCCCAAGGTTGTCGCTCTCGACTACGGGATGAAGACCTCGATCATTCGCCAACTGGCGCAGTACTTCGACCTGGTCGTGCTGCCCGCCACCGCCACCGCGGAGGAGGTCCTGGCCGAGTCCCCGGCCGGTGTCTTTGTCTCCAACGGGCCGGGGGATCCAGCCGCCATCGACCACTCCGACGCCCAGTTGCAGGGAATCCTCGGAAAGGTGCCCTTGTTCGGGATCTGCCTCGGGCATCAACTCATCGCCAAGGCAATCGGAGCGAGAACCTACAAGCTCGAGTTCGGACATCACGGTGGAAACCACCCCGTCTCCCGGCTCTCCGATCGGGTGGTGGAGATCACCAGCCAAAACCACAACTACGCCGTGGACCGGGAATCCTTGGAGAACGCCGGGGTGCAGGCCAAGGTGACACATGTGAACCTGAACGACGGAGTGGTGGAGGGGTTCGCGCTGCCCGCGGAGCGGGCCATATCGGTTCAATACCACCCCGAGGCCGCGCCCGGCCCTCACGACTCGTACTACCTGTTCGAGGAATTCCACCGGATGGTGGCCGAGGCCTGATGGCGCAGATCTGAACGAAGCGGAGAGAAATTGCCCAGAAGAGACGACCTGAGTTCCATCCTGGTGATCGGTTCCGGCCCGATCGTCATCGGCCAGGCCTGCGAGTTCGACTATTCCGGCACCCAGGCCTGCCGCGTCCTCAAGGAGGAGGGCTATCGGGTGGTGCTGGCCAATTCGAACCCGGCCACCATCATGACCGACCCGGGTTTCGCGGACGCCACCTACATCGAGCCCCTGGATGCGAAAGTCTTGGAGGCCATCATCGCCAAGGAGCGCCCCGACGCGCTTCTTCCCACCCTGGGAGGGCAGACGGCGCTCAACCTTGCCATGCAGCTGCACGAGTCCGGGGTGCTCACAAGCTACGGCGTGGAGCTGATTGGAGCCAACGCCCTGGCCATAGAGACGGCCGAGAATCGCGAACTCTTCAAGGCCGCGATGCAGGATATCGGTCTCAGGGTCCCGCGCAGCGGCTTCGCGTACACGCTCGAGGAGGCCGTGGAGGTCGCGGCCGAGATCGGCTTCCCGATCGTGGTCCGGCCGTCCTACATTCTCGGGGGTGCAGGGACAGGAATCGCCAAGGACGAGGAGGAGTTTGCCGAGATAGCCCGCTTCGGCCTCGCCGCATCGCCCATCTCCGAGATCCTGGTGGAGGAGTCGATCGCCGGTTGGAAGGAGTTCGAGCTCGAGGTGATGCGTGACGGGGCGGACAACGCTGTCATCGTCTGCTCGATCGAGAACCTGGACCCGATGGGCGTGCACACAGGCGACTCGATCACGGTTGCGCCGGCCCAGACCCTTACCGATGTCGAATACCAGCTGATGAGGGATGCCGCCTTCAGGGTGATCCGCCGCATCGGCGTGGAGACCGGGGGGTCGAACATCCAGTTCGCGGTGAACCCCGCCGATGGCGAGATGGTCGTCATCGAGATGAATCCCAGAGTCTCGCGCTCGAGCGCGCTGGCCTCCAAGGCGACGGGCTTCCCGATCGCCAAGATCGCCACCAAGCTTGCCGTCGGCTATCGCTTGGATGAGGTTCGCAACGACATCACCAGACTCACCCCGGCCTCCTTCGAGCCGTCCATCGACTACGTGGTCACCAAGGTGCCGCGCTGGGCCTTCGAGAAGTTTCCCGGGGTTGCCCCCATCCTTTCGACGAGGATGCAATCCGTGGGTGAGGCGATGGCCATAGGCCGAACCTTCGCGGAATCTCTGCAGAAGGCGCTTCGCTCGATCGAGCTCGGCCGCCGGGGCCTCGGTGCCGACCCGGCGGACAAGGAGCTGGACGGGGTAGAGGCGGACGAGCTGGTGCGCCGGGCGTCGGTTGCCACTCCCAATCGCATATTCGAGGTCGAGGCGGCCCTGAGGGCCGGGGCGAGCGTGGAAGACCTCTACGCGGCCACCAAGATCGACCCCTGGTTCCTGCACCAGATCATGAGGATCGTCCAGGAGAAGGAGGCCTGGAAGGGGCACGAGTTCGTTCGGGGAACCGCCTCGGAGATCGCCGAGGTCTTCTCCAAGCGGGACTTCCTGCGCGCAAAGAGGCTCGGCTTCTCCGACGCGCAACTTGCCTATCTCCTTGGTGTCGACCAGGCGGAGCTAACCGCCGCACGGAAGCTCGTAGGCGTTTCAACGGTGTTCAAGACGGTGGACACCTGCGCCGCGGAGTTCGAGGCCAAGACCCCTTATCACTACTCCTCCTATGACTCCGAGTCCGAGGTGCGCACCGGGGCCAAGCCAAAGGTGATCATCCTCGGATCGGGCCCGAACCGGATCGGCCAGGGCATCGAATTCGACTACTGCTGCGTACACGCGAGCTACGCGCTGCGCGAGGCGGGCTACGAGACCATAATGGTCAACTGCAACCCCGAGACCGTTTCCACGGACTACGACACCTCGGACAAGCTCTATCTTGAGCCCCTCTTCCCCGAAGACCTTCGCGAGGTGATCGAGGCCGAGACGGCCGGCGGCGCCCCCTTGCACGGGGTGATCGTCAGCCTCGGGGGACAGACGCCCCTCAAGCTTGCGCAGTCCATCTCGCCATCGCTGGTGCTGGGCACCTCACCCGACTCCATCGATGCCGCCGAGGACCGCAAACGTTGGGCGGCCCTCTGCGACGAGCTGCGCATTCCCCAGCCCGCCGGGGCGACCGTCACTTCCCTCCCCGAAGCCCTGGCCGCGGTCTCGGAGATCGGCTACCCGGTCCTGGTAAGGCCCTCTTACGTCCTGGGCGGCCGCGCCATGGAGATCGTTTACGACCGAGAGGAGCTGGTCGACGCCTTCTCCCGCCTGGAGAGGCTCTCGGCGGAAGGCGAGCAGGCCAAGGACCGTCCCATCCTGATCGACTCCTTCCTGGAGGACGCGATAGAGGTGGACGTCGATGCCATCAGGGACGCACAGGGCGAATTCCTGCTCGGTGGGATCATGGAGCACATCGAGGAGGCGGGGATCCATTCGGGCGACTCGGCCTGCGTGATCCCGCCTATCACCCTGGCCGCCGACACGATCGCCACCCTTGAGGCCTACACGCGCGCCATCGCCGATTCGCTGGAGGTGGTGGGTCTCATCAACGTGCAATACGCGGTGAAGGCGGGCCAGGTCTTCGTGATCGAGGCCAACCCACGCGCGTCGCGGACGGTGCCCTTCGTCTCCAAGGCCACCGCAGTTCCGCTGGTCAAGATCGCCACCTTGGTGATGGCCGGAGAAAGCATCGCCTCGCTCTAGGCCAGAGGCGTCTTCGAGCGCAAGGAGGAGGCGCCGTACTACTCCGTGAAGGAAGCTGTGCTCCCCTTCTCGCGCTTCCCCTCTGCGGACACCCTCCTTGGGCCCGAGATGCGCTCGACCGGCGAGGTCATGGGAATCGACCGCGATTTCGCCATGGCCTTCGCCAAGAGCCAGCTCGGAGCGGGACAGAACCTGCCCTCGGAAGGGAACATCTTCCTGTCGCTCGCCGACAAGGACAAGCCTGCCGGAGTGGAGCTCGCCAAGGGCCTGGCGTCGCTCGGCTTCAACTTGGTGGCCACCTCCGGGACCGCGGATTTCCTGAAGCTCTACGGCATCGGGGTGGCGAACGTGGTGGGCAAGCTCGGCGAGACAAAGGAGGGTGAACTCGACGCGGTCTCCCTCATCTCGTCAGGGTCGGTCGGCCTGGTGGTGAACACCCCCCGCGGCCGCGGGCCGCGTGGAGACGGCTACCACATCCGCACCGCCGCCAATAAGTTCAAGGTGCCTTGCATAACCACCATGTCCGCCGCGCTTGCCGCCGTGCGCGCCCTGGGTGCGATGGCCGCCGGCGACCTGGTCGTGAAGAGCATCCAGGAGCACCATGCCGAGAGCGCATAACCAGCGCCTTGGCCCCACCTGCTCTGATAGCGTTCGGGAGGGCGGGCGTCCTACCCGGGAGAGGGCCATGGCGCAAAAAGGCAGTCGGCCGGTGAGCGGAGCGCCGGCGCGTCATGATTGAGCTGGCTAGCTCTTTAGGCGATCGTGTTGTCCTGAACAACCCGGTGATGACGGCATCCGGGACGGCGGGCTTTTCCACCGAGCTCGACGGTTACTTTGAGATGCGGCGGCTCGGAGCCTTCGTCACCAAGTCACTCGCGCATTTTGCCACCGAAGGAAACCCTTCGCCCAGGGCGGCGGGAGCCGGCCCGGCGATGCTCAACTCGGTCGGCCTGGCCGGCCCCGGAATCGGGGTATGGAGATCCGAGCACGCTCCGCGGCTGGCCAAGCTTGGCGTGCCGACATTCGTCTCCATCTGGGGGCGCACCGTGGCCGACTACCAGCGGGCCGTGGAGGAGCTTTCCGGGCTTGGCAATTTTGCCATCGGGATCGAGATCAACGTCTCCTGCCCCAACATCGAGGATCGTGGCAAGATGTTCGCGCACTCGCCCCAAGTCGTGGCCGAGGTGATGGACGCCACCGCCGCGGCCGGGCTGCCGCGAACCGTCAAGCTCTCTCCCAACACCCATCTGATCCTGGAGGTTGCGGAAGCGGCGCGGAGCAAGGGAGCGGCAGCCGCCGTACTGGTGAATACGGCCATGGGCATGGGCATGGACTCCGGGCTGCTGGTGCCGACGCTCGGCGCCAAGGGGGGTGGCGTGTCCGGCCCGGCGCTCCACCCGATTGCGCTGCGGGCGGTTTACGAGTGCCATGCGGCTTTCCCGGACTTCCCGATCGTGGGCGTAGGGGGAGTCTCCACGGCGAGGGAGGCGGTCGCGATGATTGCGGCGGGCGCGAGCGCGGTGCAGGTGGGTACGGCTTCCTTCGTGGAGCCCCGCGCCGCGTCACGGATCATCACCGAGCTGCCCTCCCTCATGGAGAGGCTGGGCTTCTCCCGGGTGAGCGATCTGGTGGGGGCTGCGCACAGGGGTGGCATTGCCGCCACCAACCGTTGAGGGGGCCGCGGCCTCGGAGCATTCAGTGACTGGACTGGCGATGGCGATGGATCGATTGGCAATTGCGCTCGACACCGACGACTCGGTGGAGGCTCTCCGGTGGGCCCGGGAATACCGCGATGTCTTCGGGTATGCAAAGGTCGGACTGGAGCTCTTCACCAGTGAAGGGCCGGGGATCATCTACGCGCTGCGCGAACTCGGCTACAAAGTGTTCCTCGACTTGAAGATGCACGACATTCCCAACACGGTGAAGCGCGCGGCTCGAGTGGTAGGGGGCTATGGCGTGGATCTGCTCACCGTCCACACCGCGGGCGGGGTTCCGATGCTGCGCGCAGCGGTGGAGGGGCTTTCAGAAGGTGCCGCCGCCGCGGGAGTTCCGGCGGAGCCCCGTGTCTTGGGCGTCACTTTCCTGACCAGCGATCCAGCCGTCGATGAGGCTTCCTTCGTCGCGCGGTTGGATGCCGCAGCGGAGGCAGGGTGCGGCGGGTATGTCTGCTCCGCGGCCGAGGTCGAGATGGCCAAGGAACGCCACCCCGAGCTCTTCGCGCTCGTGCCCGGGATCAGGTTCAAGGGAGCCGCCAGCGACGACCAGGCGCGGGTGGCGACCCCGGCGGAGGCGCTGGCCAAGGGGGCCGACCTGATTGTCATCGGGCGCAGCGTCACCAAGGCGGCCGATCCGGGTGCCGCTATTGCGATGCTCAAGGCGGAAGCCGCCGCATTCTGAGGCACTCTTTGGCATCCATGCAGGTCGCAGGGGGGCTAAACCGGCACTTAATTTGCCGGAAAACGGACTTTTTTCCTGCAATAGGGCACAACGAGCAGTTCGCTGGGGTATTTTCACTCTTATGCCATTGCCTCCATCATTGACACCACAACAGAGATCCGATGCGCTACGCAAGGCCGCTGAGGCCAGGAAGCAGCGCGCTGAGATCAAGGAGAAGCTGAAGCTCGGCACTGTCACGCTCGCCGAGCTGCTCGATCGCGCTTCGACTGACGAGCTGGTGGGGAAGATGAAGGTCTCCTCCGTGCTCGAGGCGTTGCCCGGCATCGGAAAGGTTCGCTGCCAGAAGATCATGGAGTCGGTCGGGATCAATGAGACCCGTCGGCTGCAGGGTCTTGGTGTGAAGCAGAAGGCGAGCCTTCTGCAGGAAGCGACCAAGGCTTAAAGCCAACTCGTCTTGATATTCGTTCTGTGCGGACCCGGAGGGGTGGGCAAAGGTACCGTCGCCTCCCTGCTCTGCCAACGAAACGAGTGGCTCGCTCTATCGAGATCCTGGACTACACGCAAGCGTCGCGAGGGTGAGTCCGAGGACGCGTACGTCTTTGTGGATCAGGCCCACTTCAAGGCCGCCGTGGAAGCGGATGGCTTCCTGGAGTGGGCCTGGTTCCTGGACAATCTCTATGGCACACCGCTTCCCGGCCACGAGTACGTCGGCTGCGACAGGCACATCCTGTTGGAGATCGACGTCCAGGGTGCCGCTCAGGTCCGTGAGAGGGTGCCGAGTGCGGTGGTCGTTGTCCTGGTCCCGCCCAGCGACGAGGAGTTGATGCGCCGCCTGCAAGGCCGCGGCGACGACGCCTCCCATGTGCTGGCGAGAATGCGCCTTGCCGACGAGGAGATCCAGGCGGCTGTCGCGATCGGCGCTCGCAGGGTGGTCAACGACGACCTGGACCGGACCGTGGCTGAAGTCGGCCAGCTTTTCCGCGCCGCGGTGGAGGAGCGCTGCGCGAGCAGTTAGCCAGGTCTCCTTCCTCGGCGGCTATGATTTATGCCCGTATCCGAGAGTGAGGAACTTTCTTGCCCGCATCTTCCTTCGAAGGCTCCCTGATGAGCCCGCCCATCGAGGAGCTCCTCGATAAAGTTGACTCGAAGTACTCCCTGGTGACGCTCGGCGCGCGCCGAGCCCGCCAGATCAACGCCTATCTCTCGCACCTGGGCCATAACTTCGGCTCTATTGTCCCGCCCCAGATCGAGTCGGTCTCCAAGAAGCCGCTCTCCGTGGCCTTCGAGGAGATCGCCCAAGGGATGGTCGAGCCGCGCATCGCCGAAGAGTCCGAGGCTGAACTGGTCGAGGGCGAGGCCGAGTTCGACATCGACGCGGACTTGGACCTGGGTGACGTCGATCTTGGCGACGACCTCGACTTGGGTGGCGAGACCCCGGAGGACTGAGTCCTCCCCGGTTCGCGCGAATTAGCTGGCCTTGACACCATGAGCACTGGCAGCCTTCCCCTAGCAGGCAAGCACGTCGTGCTTGGAGTCTCCGGGGGCATTGCGGCCTACAAGTCCGTCGAACTCCTCAGGCGGCTCATGGACCTCGGTGCCGAGGTGACCCCGGTGCTGACGGCGTCCGCCATGGAGTTCGTCGGGGCACCCACGTTCCGCGCGCTTTCCGGTCGTGAGCCGCTCACCGATCTGTTCCGGGCTGACGAGCCCATTCCTCACACCCGCCTCGGACAAGGGGCGGATCTTGTCCTTGTGGCGCCGGCGACTGCGAACCTGCTCGCCAAGTTCGCGGCGGGAATCGCCGACGACGCGCTTACCACCACGCTGGTGGCAACGGCCGCCCCGGTGGTGCTGGCGGCGGCCATGCACACGGAGATGTGGCTGCACCCGACGGTTACGGCCAATGTCGCCACCATCCGCTCCCGCGGATTCCGCGTGATCGACCCCGAGCGGGGGCGTCTTGCCGGCGGAGACGTTGGTTATGGTCGCCTCGCCGAGGCCGACGTGGTGATTGAGGCTGTACTCGAGGAGCTCGGTGCGCCAGGCAAGCCACTTCGCGGGCGTTATGTGCTGGTGACCGCTGGAGGAACACGCGAGGCGATCGATCCGGTTCGCTATATCGGCAACCGTTCAAGCGGGAAGCAGGGCATCGCCATCGCCCAAGAGGCTGCGCGCCTCGGCGCGACCGGAGCGCTGGTGACCACCGTCGCGGCGCCCGCCATCCATGGTTTCGACATCGTTCCGGTGGAGAGCGCCTTGGAGATGCGTGACGCGGTTATGGAGCGCCTTGATCGCCTGGACGCCCTGGTAATGTGCGCCGCGGTCGCCGACTTCCGCCCGGCCGAGGTGGCGGACCAGAAGATCAAGCGTGACGGAGGGGCACCCGAGGTCAAGCTGGTCGCCAATCCTGACATACTCGCCGAGGCCACCACCTCCTTGCGCCGCAGCCGGCCCGCCGCAGTCGTCGTGGGCTTCGCGGCGGAGACCGTCGACGCGCTCCGCCATGGCGAGGAGAAGCTGGCCCGAAAGGGCGTCGACATGATGGTCGTGAACGACGTCACGGAGGAGGGTGCCGGCTTTGGCACCGACACGAACTCGGTGTGGCTCATCTCCCGCGACGGCACCCGGTCGCGCATCGAGCTCGCCGCCAAGCGCGAGGTTGCAGCCGCCCTGTTGGAAAAGGCCTTTGCGCTGCAGGGTGCGCCGCCTGGCGAAACGCGGGCGAACTAGTCTTTTAGGGGCTATGTGGAGCGCTCTTGCTCGAAAAGGCGCACCGTCGAACGAATCGTAAGAGCTTGGAGCTGACTTTGTCGAACCGCTACACATTCACTTCTGAGTCGGTGACCGAGGGCCATCCCGACAAGATGGCAGACCAGATTTCCGATTCGGTCCTTGACGCGATTCTCGAGCAGGATCCGCAGGGGCGAGTGGCGTGCGAGACCCTCCTCACCACCGGACTGGTGGTTGTGGCGGGCGAGATTTCCACCACCAGCTACGTCGACATCCCGCGACTGGTCAGAAAGACCATCTGCGACATCGGTTACGACAACGAAAGCTACGGCTTCGATGGCAACACCTGCGGCGTCATCGTCTCCATCGACGAGCAGAGCCCGGATATCGCCGAGGGCGTCACCACCGCACTCGAGAACCGCGGCAGGGGCGCCGCCGATGAGCTCGACTCACTCGGGGCCGGCGACCAGGGCATGATGTTCGGCTACGCCTGCGACGAGACTCCGGACCTCATGCCGCTCCCGATTTGGCTCGCGCATCGCCTCTCCCAGCGCCTCTCCCAGGTTCGTCGAGCCGGCGTGCTGCCCTACCTGCGGCCCGACGGCAAGACGCAGGTGACGATCGAGTACGAAGGCAACCGTCCGGTGCGCCTCTCGACCGTGCTCATCTCCACGCAGCATCAGCCCGGCATAGACCTGAACACACTCCTTCTCCCGGATCTCCGGGAATCCGTGATCCTCCCCATGATCCCGGAAGGGCTGGACGCCAAGGGCGTGCGGATTCTCGCCAACCCCACCGGCCGGTTCGAAATCGGCGGCCCGCATGCCGACACCGGACTGACTGGCCGCAAGATCATCGTCGACACCTATGGCGGATCCGCGAGGCACGGCGGAGGAGCCTTCTCGGGGAAGGACCCCTCCAAGGTGGACCGTTCGGCTGCTTACGCGGCGCGCTGGGTGGCCAAGCACGTGGTTGCCTCGGGGGCGGCCACCCGATGCGAGGTCCAGGTCGCCTATGCGATCGGGGTGGCCCGCCCGGTCTCGCTGATGGTGGAGACCTTCGGAACCGAGCAGGTGGATCCCGACCGTATCGCCAAGGCCATAGCCGAAGTCTTCGACCTGCGCCCCGCCGCCATCATCGCCGAACTCGACCTGCGCCGTCCCATCTACCGGCGGACCGCGGCCTATGGCCACTTCGGCAGGTCCGAGAAGGGCTTCACCTGGGAGGAGCTCTCCAAGCTCGATGAGTTCGAAAGAGCGCTTGGAAAGTAGCGCAGGGGCTCCGGCCCGTGTCGGTGTCACGATTGACGCAGTCGGACTCGACCGGGAGTTCTCCTACAGCGTTCCGGAAGACCTGTCCGGGCGGCTGGCAGTCGGCACCCCGGTGGTGGTCGGGGTTCAGGGCCGCAAGCGGCGCGGATGGGTGACAAGCTTCGATCCCGATCCCGCCCCCGGGAGGATCCTGCCCATTTCGGGCCTCGACGACTACCCGCTCCCGACGGACCTCTACGACTTGTGTGTGGCGGCCGCCCGGCGGTACGCCTCATCGGCGGTGCACTTTCTCAAGCACGCCCGCTCGGCGGCCCACGGTCTGCCGGCCGGCCTGCTGGGACCGGCCGCCAACTCGGTGGGATTCAGCAATCGCTACCTGCGCCTCTCTCCTTGCGACTCCGCGTTGGAGGTGGTGGCGAGAATGGTTGCCGCAGCGGCGGCCGGCGGCCATCGCTCGCTGGTCTTGACCGGCACCGAGATCGAAGCCGCCGCCTTTGCCAAAGGGCTGGGTGACAAAGGGATTTCGGTGGCGGTCTTGTCGCGCGCCCTTCCCAAGTACAAGCGCGAGGCGACAGTGCACGCGGAGTGCGTGGTCGCCACTCGCCTGGGCGTCTTTGCCCCCCTGGCGAGCCTCGGGCTGATCGTGGTGGTGGATCCCGAGGACAAGGCGCATCGCAACCAGAGTGAGCCGACCTGGCGCACCTCCGTGGTTGCAGCTGAGCGCGCCCACCTCTCTCAAGTCGCGGCGGTGATGGTCTCGGGATACCCCAGCCCCGAGAACGCCCATATGGCCAAGGTCATGAAGCCCAGGGACGAATCCGGCTGCTGGCCCTTGGTCGAGGTGGTGGAGCTGGAAGGGCGGCCGGAGGCGTTGGTCACAGCGAAGCTTGCCGCCTGGGTGCGCACTCTTATTCCCGAGGCGAGCCCGGCCGCGCCGGTGGCGCTCCTGCTCAATCGCAAAGGGAAGGTCAATCGCTACGTCTGCCGCAAGTGCCGCACCCCGGTCACCTGTGAGCGCTGCGGGGCCATGATGGCCGCGGGCCCCCCTTACGCCGAGCCCGGCAAGGACGCCCCCGACTCACCCCTGCACCACTACTCCTTCGCCACCGAAGCCGGGAGGCGTGGCTTCGACGCCCTGTTCGCGCGTGGGCTGCTGTGCCCGCGTTGTGGGCATTCGACTCCGGCCGCCTGTGGCAACTGCAAGTCGACCTCGATATCGCCCGTTTCGGTCGGGACCGGCCGCATCGCCGACGAGCTTCGTGCCTCCCTCGGCCTCGAGGCGGACCTGGCCGACGACTCGACTCCGGCCGGCTTCGAGCCCGCAAGTGGCCTCGTGGTGGCGACCGAGGCTGCGTTGACCCGGCTGAGTGCGGCGGTTGGGGTGGCTTTCGTCGACTTCGACCAGTACCATTTCTCCTCCAGCTTTGCCGCCACCAATCGCGTATTTCGGGCCTGGTACAAGGCCTCGGTCCTCATCAGGGCCGCACGGGCGCAAGGGGGTGTCCCCAGGCTGCTTTTGCAGACGCGAGAGCCGGGCTCCGAGACGGTTTTACGAATTGCCGCGCGAGACCCGGCGGGCCTGCTTGCGGCCGACGTCGCCGAGCGGAAGCGGCTCGAGCTGCCGCCGTTCTCCGCCTTGGCCCTGCTGCGCACCGGCGACGCGCGGCTGTACCGCTCACGCCTGGCCGAGCTGGCCGAACAGGAGGGCGGCCCCGGGGCGCAGGTGGAGCTGGCAGCGCTCTCCGAGGATCGCCTCCTGGTCAAAGCTCGAGACCATGAGGCGCTGCTCGCCTGCTTGGCTCTAAGGCGCAAAGTGGGATTACCGGCTTTGGTGCACGTGGACCCGGAGGAGCTTTAGGGTCGGCGCCGACTCAAATCGGGAGCGGATGCGCTTTGCGCACTGCGTCGGAGATGGCTCCGAGTTCCTGCATGACCTGGTGAAGACCCTCTTGGCCGAGCGCATCCAAGGCGTGAGCGGAGAGTTCGTCCGTGGCGGCCTCGATCCTGGCCTTCAGATTCGTCCCCGCGGCGGTCAGCGCGGTCCCGTCCGCAGCCACCAGCCCCCTTGCAGCCAGGTCCGCCACGCCCGCG
Source organism: Actinomycetes bacterium (assembly GCA_021818355.1). Taxonomy (GTDB): domain Bacteria; phylum Actinomycetota; class Acidimicrobiia; order Acidimicrobiales; family Acidimicrobiaceae; genus Acidithrix. The sequence continues at coordinate 23,317 of JAKAEN010000010.1, forward strand.
GACCAATCCTCCTCGCGGTATCCGCGTGACCGCGTAAGGAACTCCTTGGTGGCCCGGCCATCCAGGTGGTGGATGATGTTCGCCTCCATCGAGCTCAACCCGTTGCCGGCCAACAGCGCCATGTGGGTGTCC
>JAKAEN010000222.1 GCA_021818355.1 Actinomycetes bacterium
TACCAGCCCTACGGAGCCAAAGGAAAAGATGAGCGTCAATAGCACAGAGGCGGGAGAGGCCAACCCCCAGGCACCTCAAACCACGCGGCGTTATCAGCTGATGGTGCTTTCCAACACGACACTCGGCGTCTTCATGGCCTTCTTGAACAGCTCCATCGTCATCATCGCCCTCCCCGCCATCTTCCGGGGAATCGACCTGAACCCGCTTGCCCCGTCCAACGTCGGGTACCTGCTGTGGATACTGCTCGGCTTCTCGGTGGCCTCGGCGGTTCTGGTCGTCTCCCTGGGGCGCCTGGGTGACCTTTTGGGCCGGGTGCGCCTCTACAACTTCGGGTTCCTGGTCTTCACGCTGGGCTCCCTGGCTCTCACGCTCACACCTGGCAAGGGGAGTTCGGCGGCTGCCTTCATCGTCGCCATGCGAATCGTCCAAGGCGTCGGCGGGGCGCTGCTCTTCGCCAACTCCAACGCCATCCTTGCAGACGCCTTCCCGCCTGCCCGCCGCGGCACCGCCCTGGGGATCAACCAGGTGGCGGGCCTCTCGGGAGCCTTCCTCGGCCTGATCGTCGGTGGCATCCTGGCCGACATCAACTGGCGGCTGGTCTTCGCGGTCTCGGTCCCCTTCGGGGCCTTCGGAACCATTTGGGCTTACTTCAAGCTCATTTCGGTCACCCCGCGCAAGCACGCCAAGATCGACTACCTGGGCTCCTCAGTCTTCGCTCTGGGCCTGGTGCTCATCCTCATCGCCATCACCTACGGCACTCAGCCTTCGCCAGGACACACCATGAGCTGGACCACCCCGGCAATCATGGCCGAGGGCCTGGGAGGAGTCGCGCTCCTGATCGCCTTTTTCGTGATCGAGCGCCACGTGGCGGAGCCGATGCTGGACGTCAGGCTCTTCAGGCTGCGCGCCTTCGCGGCCGGCAACTTTGCCAACCTCCTGGCCGCCATCGGCCGGGGCGGGCTCCAGTTCATGCTCATCCTCTGGCTGCAGGGGATCTGGCTGCCGCTGCACGGATATGACTTCGCCCAGACCCCGCTTTGGGCGGGCATCTACATGCTTCCCCTGACCGTGGGCTTCCTGGTGGCCGGGCCCGCATCGGGCTATCTCTCCGATCGTTATGGCGCCAGGGTCTTTTCCACCATGGGAATGGCCGTCGCGGCGCTCTCCTTCCTGCTCCTCCTGGCCATTCCCGTCAACTTCAGCTACTGGGTCTTCGCACCGGTCATCTTCTTGAACGGGATCGGCTTCGGCCTCTTCGCCGCGCCAAACACCTCAGCAGTGATGAACTCGGTTCCCGCTCGCTCCCGCGGCACCGCATCCGGCGTGCTGGCCACTCTGACCAACACCGGCCAGGTGCTCTCGATCGGCATCTTCTTCTCGCTGATGATCGTCGGCCTTAGCGCGACGCTTCCCGGCGAGCTCTTCAGCGGGCTCTCCAAGGCCGGCCTCCCTGCTGCCCAGGCCCAGGCGATTGCCCACCTCCCGGCGGTCGCCAGCCTCTTCGGCGCCTTCCTGGGCTTCAACCCCGTCAAGGTGCTGCTCGGGCATTCGCTTTCCCAGCTGCCCGCGCATTCGGTGGCACTACTGACCTCCAAGTCCTACTTCCCGAGCCTCATCTCGGGAGCCTTCAAGCACGGCATCGGCATCGCCTTCACGGTTGCCGCCATCCTCTGTGTGGCGGCGGGCATCGCCTCGGCCCTGCGCGGGAAGCACTTCGTGCACCACGAGGCGGGCGAGATAGTGGCCGACGAGCAACTCTCCGCGGCCGACTGAGGCTCTGGTGCCGGGGGGCCGCGGATGCGTAGAATCGGCGTGGTGATGACCTCCTTCTTGACGAGCATGGCCCAGGAGCACCGGTGGTGAGCGTCGCCGTGCCCGGCGACCCGCGCAACGGGCTGGTTCCGATGGGTTCCATGCCTCAGGTGGCCGAGCTGGAGGAGGGCCTGGTGAGGATCCTCGCCCCCAACGCCTCCCCGATGACGTTGGACGGCACCAACACCTACCTTGTCTACGGTGGCAACCGCGCGGTTTACCTGGTGGACCCGGGACCCACCGACGCTGCGCACTTCGGCCGCATCGCCGAGGCCATCGAGGCCCGCCGGCTGGAGCCGCGGGGAGTCGTGCTCACCCACCATCACATAGACCACTCCGAATCCGCCCACCGCTTCTCCAGGGAGTGGAGCGTCCCCATCCTTGCCGGCGCCCTCGAGGACCCCGGGAGCCCGGCGATCCTGGTCGAGGAGGGCGATACGATCGACCTCGACGGCCAGCGTCTCACCGCTATGCACACTCCCGGGCACACCGCGGACCATCTGTGCTTCATGCTCCCCAGCGGCAGGGCGCTCACCGGTGACCACGTGCTGGGCAGAGGAACTTCGGTGGTCGCCTACCCGGACGGCGACCTCGAGAGGTACCTGCGCTCCCTGCTGCAACTGGAGAGTGCCGGACCCAGGGGCATGTATCCGGGCCACGGCCCCGAGCTGTCGGAGGAGACAGCCGCCGACGTCCTCGACTACTACATCTCCCATCGCATGTACCGGATCAGCCAGGTGCTGGAAGCCTTCTCCGACGTGCGCACCTCGGTGGCCGATGCCGTGCGCGGCATCTACGGCCAAAGCATCCCGGCGGGGCTTTTCTTCGCGGCGGAGCTCTCCACCAGGGCTGCCATCGCCATGCTCATGAAGCGGGGATATCTCGAGGTGGCCGGTGACGACGACCATTACGTGCGTGCGGGCGCCGGGGTGGAGAGACTCCTGGACGAGCTCGTGGCCGACCGGCGCCGCCCGCTCTGAAGCTCACCAGGGCGCGCCCCGCCGTCGGCGCCTTCCTCCGCGGTCGCTACGCATCTCGGAGGTGACCGCCGGGGCATCTCCCTTCCCCTCCAACAGCCAGGACGCGAGTTCTTGCCCTATGGCGCCGGGCAGGCGCCCCACCTCCTCATGCGCACCCTCCACTCCCCGTTGCTCCTGAACGGAGAAGATCCGAGGCGGCCGGTGGCCCGGATGGCGCACGCGCACCGCCTCGGCGGCGAATTCGGCGATCTCCCGTTGTGCCGAACTCCGCCTCCCCAGAGGAGCTCTTGGCGTACGGTTCATGCACAGTGCTATCCGTTCCGGGGCGAGCCCGGAGTCGAGGAGCCGCTCCAGGATGCGGAGGCTGCCGTGGACTCCATGCAGAGATGCGTCGGCGACCACGGCGATCTTGTCGCACAGGCCGAGCGCGGTCTCGGCAGCCGATGGCGCCCCGTCCGCGCCGATCCAGGCCGAATCCAGGTCGATCAGCACGTGGTCGAAGTTCTGGGACAAGCCCCACACCACACCTGCCACGGCGGCGGGCACGAGCGGACCCGTCTCCTCCTGGCGCCGGGCCCCGGCAAGCAGGGTGTACCCGCGTGACAGCGCAGGTACGCAGCAGCCGTGCAGCTGCTTGGCCGAGAGTGCGCCGCGTCCCGCCGCGCGTGCCAAGTCGCCGAGCGAAGGCGAGGCCGGATCGAGGTCGTGGTACATGGCCAGCGAGGACTCGGCGCCCATGTCGGCGAGAACCACCGACCCGCCACCCGCCAGCACCTGGGCCGTGGCCATGGCCAGGGTGGAGGACCCGGCACCGCGCGCACCCGTGATCCCGGAGACCATGCCCCTGGTATCGGGGTTATGAGAGGGATGCGGCCCGTGGGGCTCTTCGAGCCGGCCGCCTCCCTCCGGCCTCGAAGGCATCGGGAGCGCATCCAGCTGCTGGGCGATCGCCTCCGGTGAGAAGGGGAAGCGCACCAGTGCGTCGAGGCCCTCCGGCTCCCGGTTCAGTGGGAGGGTGGCCACCCCGAGGATGCGGACGGGTGCGCCGTGCAGCCGGCGAACGGCGGCGACGGCTTCGGAGTTTTCGGCGTCGAGAACCACCAGGGTCGGCTCGGCGGAGCCGGCCAGGGCCTCGGCGAGCTCCGCCACGGAGAGGGTCACCGAAAGGCTCATCTCCACGACCGATCCGTTGGCCCACCGGTTCAGGTCGCGCACCCATTGCTGAGAGCCGCGCGCCAGCGCGACGACCCTCGCCTGTGTCAAGAGAGGGGGTGCGGCGGCCTCGAAGAGACGTTCCATGAAGGGTTCCGGCATCTCCATCTCCGCTACCCCGAGAAGCTCAGCTGGTAGGTTCCGGGATCATCCGGCCGGCCGGCCCCGTTGGCCAGATCCAGCCAGATGGTTTGGCCGGCGGCGCCATTGGCGATCTGCAAGGCGGTCTCCGAATCCGGACAGGCTACGGTGACGTCGATGGAGGGGTCCGAGGCCGCGGAAAGGCCGCCTTGGGGGAGGGTAACGGCGGTCACGGCCAAGGCCCGGCCAAGCACCGTGGTGATAGCACCACTGCCGCTGCCCGAGGTGGCCAGGACGTCCACGCGGTCCCCTACTCTCAACGCTCCCGCCAGGGCGTGGGAGAGAGGCAGGCCGAAGGAGATCTGCCTCATGGCACCTCCCGATGACCGCGCCACGGCGTCTTCGGGGAAGACCTCCTGGCCGGCGGTAACCGGCACCAGCAGGACGCGGCCCACCAGGCCGGCGGCAGTGTCGGAGGGCGTCCGAGGCGCACTTCCGGGCACCAGAACCTCCTGGCCGGCCAGATCCGACGGGGTGATCAGGGTGCCGGCCGGCAGGGAGGTGGTGGCCACGGTCACCAGTTCCGCTGTCCTCTGTTGGCCGGCATGTGCCGCCAGGCCGGCTCCCGAGGCCGCAAGGGCCACCGTGGCCAGTGCCACGGCGGCCCACTGCCGGCGTACGGCCGGCCGGGCCTGGCGGGGCTTGGCCGCTTTGGAGGTGTGCCCGGGCATCCTGCCCAGAGGTATGGTTCGCATCGCTCTCCTTGGGTTCGACGTAAAAGTGGGGCCGAAGCAAGCG
>JAKAEN010000223.1 GCA_021818355.1 Actinomycetes bacterium
AAAAGAGCTGATTCCGCAGGGCGGCCAGTGCGTTTCGCTGGATGTAGCCGACACGTTCTTCTACGCGAGCCTTGTCCTTGGGCCGACCGGGACGGGCCGGCTCCACCACCACCTGGTAATGGGCGGCCATCTCGCACATGGCGCGGGAGAGCCGCAGGTCGGTCTTGGTGTTGGTGATCACCCCCGCCTTCAGGTTGTCGGGCACCCACATAGAGGTGGTGCCCCCGAAGAATTCCAGCGCCCGGGTGATCCCGGCACAGAAGGAGGCGGCGTCCTGGGAGGGATGCGCCTCGAAGTAGGTGTAGCCCGAGGCGGCCAGGGTGGCTACGAATATCTCGGCGTAAAAGGCGACCTCCCCGGAGCGCTCATGGATGGGGACCCGGTCCCCGCAGTAGTCGATGTACATCTCGGCTCCGGGATCGTGCTCGAGGAGCATGGAGAGACGCAGAGCCTTGGCGTGTTGGCGGATGTGCTCGCAGAAGCTGGTGTAGCTCATGGCCGCCTCGCCGTTGGCGGCCACGTACTCGCGGTAGAGCAGCTGGCGGGTGACGCCTCGCCGCTTCAGCTCGCGCAGGATCTTGCCCAGCTCCGCTTCTGTCAGCTCCACCCTGGTCTTGGGGCCCGGGCGCGCCGGATAAAAGAGCGCCTCCAACTCCGGGTCGGCAAGTGCCTCAAGCTCCTCGCCCCCGTTGGCCTCCGCTTTGCGCAGCGTCCTGGTCACCGTGGTGTAACTGATCCCGAGCGAGGACGCTATGGCCGTTCGCTCGATCCCTTCCCGATAGTGCAGTCTGGTTGTGATTACCTATTCTGGCCCCACCATAAGCATCTGATCTGGCCCCACCTGGCGCCCGGCACGGATGGGGTTCGCCGTTGATTCGGTGAGCTGGGAAGCTTGGTCATGACCAAGAGGACCAAAGTGCAACTTTTCGAACAGATCCGAAAGGCCCACGCAGCACCGGATTCCCCCTCGATCCGCGAGCTGTCACGCACGTTCGGAGTTCACCGGCGAGTCGTGCGTCAAGCGCTGGCGAGTGCGGTACCACCGGCCCGCAAGACGGTACAGCGCGCGGCTCCCTCGCTGGATCCCTGGAAGTCAACCATCGACGATTGGCTGGAGGCGGATCGCCAGATGCCGAGAAAGCAGCGGCACACGGCCCGGCGAGTCCATCAGCGATTGGTCGCCGAGCACGGTGCCGAGGTGAGCGAGTCAACGGTCCGGCGCTACGTGAGCAAGGTGAAGAAGGAGATGGCCCTTGGCATCGACAAGGTGTGCGTCCCCCAGACGCACCCGCTCGGCGAGGAGGCCGAGGTCGACTTCGGCGAGATCCACTTTTTCTTGAATGGGGTGATGGTCGAGGCCTGGATGTTCGTAATGAGACTCTCGGCCAGCGCCAAGGCATTCCACTGCGTCTCGTTCAACCAGGCCCAAGAGGTCTTCATAGAGGGCCACGTCAGGGCGTTTGAGCACTTCGGCGGAGTTCCCGCCCGGGTGCGCTATGACAATCTCAAGACCGCGGTCACCAAGGTACTGAAAGGTCGAAGCCGTGTCGAGACCGACCGATTCGTCGCCCTGCGCAGTCACTATCTGTTCGACTCGTTCTTCTGCCAGCCCGGCGTCGGTGGCGCCCACGAAAAGGGTGGCGTCGAGGGGGAGATCGGGCGATTCCGCCGGAACTTCTTGGTCCCGGTACCCGACGTCGCCAGTCTCGCCGAGCTGAACCAAGTGGTGGCCCGGGCCGACGAGGTTGATGACCGGCGCCACGTGGACGGGCGAAAGCTGAGCGTGGCCGAGCACTTCGCCCTGGAGCGACCGCATCTGCGGGCGCTACCCGCAGAGCGCTTCGCCACCGAAGTGGACCTGGTCTGCCGCGTGGACACCAAGAGCCGGATCTGCGTACGCCAGAACTTCTACTCCGTCCCCGCCTCCTATGCCGGACGCCGCATTCGGGTCCTCCTCGGTGCCAACCAGGTCCGCGCCTACGATGGCACGACGCTGCTCGCGACCCACGAGCGATCACCTGGGCGCGGGCGCGAGGTGCTCGAACTCGACCATTACTTGGAAGTGCTAAGGATCAAGGCGGGGGCGTTGGCCGGCTCGAGCGCGCTGGCGGCGGCGCGCCGGTGCGCAAGGTTTAGCCCCACCCACGACCGCTTCTGGGCCGAGGCCCGCCGGCGCGAAGGGGACGCCCAGGGCACCAGGGCAATCATCGCAGTTCTGCTGCTCGAGCGCACCCTGGACTCGAGCGCGGTCATAGAGGGAATGAGCCGGGTGCTCTCGGTTGGATCGGTCGATCCCGAACTTGTGGCCATCGAGGCCCGCCGGTCCCTCGAGACCACACCCTTGAGTGTTCTGGGGAACCCTTCTTTGGCCGCCTTCGATCGCGAGGAGCCCACGATCGCCCAATACGACCAGCTGCTGGGTGTCAGCTGATGCCAAGCGACGCCGCGGCCCTGGCCGCCATTGATCTCAGCGCCCGTTCGCTGCGACTCCCGAGCGTGCGCTCAAGGGCGAAGGCCCTGGCCGGGGAGGCCGAACGGGACCACGCCACCTACCTTGAGTTCCTCGCCAACGTGCTGGCGGCCGAGTCCGACGACCGCGAGGAGCGCCGGCGCCAGCGCCGGATAGCGGCCGCAGCCTTTCCGCGCCTGAAGCGCCTATCCGACTTCGACCTGGCCGCGGCCACAAGTGTCAACGCCGCCACCATAGCGATGCTTGAGTCCGGTGGCTACTTGGAGCGGGGTGAGCCGGTGGTCATGCTCGGCGACTCGGGAACCGGCAAGAGCCACCTTTTGATCGGGCTCGGCGTGGCGGCGTGCGAACAAGGTCACTCGGTTCGCTACGTGACATGTGCCCAACTGGTGAACGAGCTGGCCGAAGCGGCCGACGAGAGGCGCCTCTCCAAGCTGGTGGCCCGCTACGGCCGGGTCGACCTCCTTCTGCTCGACGAACTCGGCTACGTGGCCCTGGACGCCCGAGGAGCGGAGCTTCTCTTTCAGATTCTCACCGAACGCGAGGAGAAGTCCTCGGTCGCCACCGCCTCCAATTTGCCGTTCTCGGAATGGGGCAAGGTAATCAGCGATGCCCGTCTGGTGGCCGCCATTATCGACCGGCTCACCTTCAACGCGACGATCGTCGAGACCGGCTCCGACAGCTACCGCCTGCGCGCAACCAAGGCCAAGCGGGCGCCCAAGACCTGACTAGCCAAGGCGCTGGAGGCGGGCATTCACTTCGGCGACGTTGAAAGCCTCGGGGTCAAAGCTGCCCCCCACCCACACCAGGTATTCATCGTGCTCCTCGTGGGCGGGGTCACCGACTGCGTCGAGGAAGTAGGCGTAGCCCGAGATGCCGCCCACGTCCTCGGGAGGGCAGGCGCGCTCGCCTCCGAGACAGACGGCCCGCACCAGAGCGGGCCCGGCCGAGGAGACGGCCTCGAGCACGACGAGGTGCTGCCAGTTGTCGCCGTAGTCGTACTCATAGACAAAGGAATCACCGACATCGAGGAGCTCGGCGATCTTCACGCCGTCTTCGATGAGATCATCCGGAAAATCGCCAAATTCGTCAACGCCGGGCATCACGTAGTGCCTGTTCTTGATCTCAAAGGCGTGCAGGTGCGAATCCTGCCAGCCCATAACTTCCTGAAAGACGCGGTGAAGCGCGGGTAGAGCGAACGAAGCCGGCACAAGGATGCGACGCCAGATCGGCGGATCGATGTCCAGCAAGTCGATCTTCAGCTGAAGGGTGGAAATTGACTGCCATCGAGAGGGTCGACCCATCCCTTCAGCTTAGGAGTCCCAGTCGAGCTGGGGTGGGGCCAGTTTCCATGCGCACGATGGGGCCAAATTCACTTGACATTCCTAATCTCGCCACTGCCAATTCCGGAACACCCCAATCAATAGTCCAAGAGTGAAGCTGACCGAGAAGGAGGCGATGATATGCGACACATGGCAGAGTGCCAAGACCACCCCGACGAAGAGCGCGCGCCAATGCCACCGCCACCCTGAAGCTCATCGACAGCTCCTTTGACCTCGTTCCTCGCTCACAATGCCTACACCCGGAAAGGGAGTGGCTGCCGAAACCACCCAGTCAGCCAGCTACCAAGAACCACGTCCTGGAGGCGCACCCTGCGATGGCGGTTGGCCTTTTCGAACGCTATCTATCCGTCCTCGAGGAGCTTCACCAGGGTCGGCCTGCTGATCCCTAGGAAGTCTGCGGCTTCCTGCGTCGTGAGCGCCAGACGCTGCGAGGCGACCACGGCCGCCCTACCCTGTTGCGTCGACTCGACCACCTGGCGAAGGACTTGGTAGGCCTCCGCGAGCATTCGTCGGGTCTTGCCACGGATCAAATGCGTCCCCGTACACCCACCGCCGCGGAAACGCCAATCATCAAGTAGACGGCAACCGGCAAGCTTGCCGCCAGCCAGATCACCAGCCGATCCAGTTGCAGGCTCCGACGAAGTACGAATACCACCGGGAGCGACACCGCCGCGACAACGTCAATGCTGGCAACCGCGGTCTGGACCGACAGATCAGAGATCGACCATCCCAAGAGCGAGGCATTTGCGAGCAAGTCCAGAAAGAACAGGGCCAAGCCGCCATAGACGACCCAACCGCGGCGTCCTGGAACCACTCGGGCAACGGCAAAAGGAATGACAACCGCTATCAAAGTGACGAGGATGACAGAGACGATGCCGCCGGCCACCCTTGCGACCGAGCCCCCAAGCAGCAGCGACGAGATCAAACCAAGATTCGCCAGCGAAGCGATCACAGCTCCCACCAACGCACACGCGATCAGCGTCGTGCGGCGCCATTGGCGAGCCACGATGCCAGCCCAGC
>JAKAEN010000224.1 GCA_021818355.1 Actinomycetes bacterium
ATCTGACGATCGATCCGGCCATTATCAGGGGGAGAATTTTGAAAAACCGGCCCGAGCGGCCGACGGAGAGACGGCTCATTCATTCCTCATGAATCAAGTCGGCTTCCGTTATCGCCGACCGAACCCTCAGCGCAGCTGCCAGGGTGACCCAGGCCCGGCACGCCGCCGGACACCAAGGTTACCGCCTTTGCGGACCCCATCGTTGCGTTTACAAGTGAAATTAGGCCCTCACCAGGCAATTCACAAAAAGAGGGCGAGCTCAAGCGGCGCTTCCGCGCTCCCCCGCTTCGAGCACCTCGCCAAGATATCCCAGGTCGACGAAGTCTCCGTCAAGAGGAGGCCCACAGATGACGGAGGATGGGGCGCCGGGATCGCCCAGGTGGTCCAGGACCGCCGAAGCCTCGGAGAAGTCCTCGCCGGCCGTGTAGGAACTCGGCGTGACCAGGACAGGTATCCCGGCTCCGAATGCCGAGAGCAACCCGTTCCGGGAGTCCTCGATGGCGACGACGCGCTCGGGTGCGCATCCCAGCTTCTCCAGTGCGAGGAGGTAGACGTCCGGTGCGGGCTTCTTGGCTCTCACCATGTCCCCCGCCGCCACCACCTGCACGACCCGGTCCCAGCCGGGGCCGAGAGTGGCGGTGAAGAGCGCGTCGACGTTGGCCTTGGTGGTGGTGGTTGCGACACCCACCTTGACCCCGGCATCGACGGCGGAGCGGATGAGGCGCTCCACCCCCTCCCGCAGGGCCAAGCCCCCTTCGAACACTTCCCTCTCGTAAAGGCGGGTCTTGTGCCTGTGGAGATCGGCGATGGCCGTCGCGTCGAGTGTGGGAACGGCCCCGTAATCGCTTACGTAGTGGGCCAGCCTCTCCTTGCCCCCCGTCACCGCCAGAAGGCGGCCATAGAGCTCGCGGCTCCATGACCAGTGCAGCTCAAAGTCGTGGAAGGCCTGGTTGAAGGCGCGCCTGTGCGCCTCCTCGGTCTCGGCGAGAGTCCCGTCGACGTCGAAGAGGATCGCCCCAAGTGTGCCTCGATTTTGCATCCGCCCAGAGTAGCAGGACTTGGGCCCGGGACTTCTAGCGCCCCAGGCTCTCCTCCCGGCCGGAGAACTTGAGTCTCAGGTCGCGCTTCAGGATCTTGCCGGTGGCGTTGCGCGGCAGCTCAGCCACGAACTCGACCCTGGTGGGCGCCTTGAAGTGAGCCATGTTCGCGCGGGCGTAGTCGATGATGTCCCGCTCCGTCGGGCTCTCGCCCGGCTTGGGCACCACCACCGCCACCACGGTCTCGCCCCAGCGCTCGTCCTGAGCGCCTATGACGGCCACATCTGCGATCTGCGGATGACGGAAAAGGATCTGCTCCACCTCGATCGGATAGACGTTCTCCCCGCCGGTGATGATCATGTCCTTCTTCCGGTCCACCAGGGTGATGAAGCCCTCGGCGTCCATGCGCCCCAGGTCCCCGGTGTGGAACCAGCCGTTGCGGAAGGCCTCGGCGGTGGCGGCGGGAAGCCCCCAATACCCCTTGAAGATGTTCGGCCCTTGCAGCACCAGCTCGCCGACCAGGCCCGCGGGCATATCCCGGTCCTGCTCGTCGACGATGCGCGCATCCACGTGCATCGCCACTCTGCCGATGGAGCCCGCCCTGGCGGGCAGGTCCTCCGCGGCCAGGACCGAAACCAGTGGCGCGGTCTCGGTCATGCCGAATCCCTCCTGGAAGGTAACGCCCTTCTCCTGCATGAACTCGATGACCGTGATCGGGCAGGGGGCGCCGCCGGAGACGCCGAAGCGCAGTTCGGACAAGTCGTAGGACTCGAAGTCCTTCACCTGGGTCAGAGCGGCCCACATGGCCGGCACCAGGAACATGCCCGTCGCCTTCTCGGACTCCATCAGAGTCAGGGTCTCCGAAGGCAGGAAGACCTCTTGGATGTAGTTGGCCCCTCCCACGTAGAAGAGGGGAAGGGTGAAGACCCCCAGGCCACCGATGTGGAACATGGGTGCCGCGGTGACGGTGCGGTCGCGGTAGGAGATTCCTGGAGCGCGGCCGAGCATGTTGATCGCGTTCCAGGTCATGTTGCCGTGGCTCAGCATGGCGCCCTTGGGCCTGCCGGTGGTGCCCGAGGTGTACATGATCACCGCGATGTCGTCCTCGCGCACCGCCTCGTCACGCACCTCGTCACGCCCCGCGGCCACCAGCTCCTCATAGGGCGAGGCCCCTTCGCTCAACTGCTCGGTCTCGCCGACCACCCAGCGGCGGCGCACCCTGACGCCCTCCGTCGTGACGGCCTCGGCTGCCACCGGGTCCAGCTTGCCGCTGACCACCAGCAGCCCCGCTCCCGAATCGGCAAGCAGGTAGGCGACCTCGGCCGCCGTAAGCCGGAAGTTCATCGGCACGGCGACCGCGCCCAGCTTGGCGCAGCCGAAGAGCACCTCCATGAACTCCACCGAGTTGAGCATCAGCATGGCGACCCGGTCGCCATGGCGAACGCCCTCCCTGTAGAGCGCGTCGGCAATCCGGTTGGTGCGGCTCTCGAAATCTCCGTAGGTGAGCCGCAAGTGCTTTGAATAGAGAGCCAGGTTGTCGGGCTCCAGAAGAGCCCGCCTCATCGCCCACCGTCCCATGCCCTGGTCGCGCACTGTTTTCCCCCTCATGAACCTGGCTGCGGCAATAGCATGATGCTATCGAATCCCGAGGTGGCGGGCGGGCCGCAAGGCATACTTGCTCGTTTATGGCGGGGAAGGAGACGGAGTGAGCGTCTGGGAGACATCCGAGCGGAAGCTGCTCGAGCGCACAGTGGCGGACTTCACCGAGCGGGAGCTCGCCCCCAACCTGGAGGCCTGGGAGGCCGCGGGGCTGGTTCCGAGGGAGGTGCACAGGCGTTCCGCCGATCTCGGTCTGCTCGAAGTGGGCTTCCCGGCCGCGGTGGGCGGCTCGGGCGACATCATCGACACCTTGACGGTGGCGGAGGCGATCATCACCTCGGGAGGATCCACAGGGCTCTGCGCGGCGCTCTTCACCCACGGTATCGCCCTGCCCCACATCGTCCGCGCCGGGGACAGGCGCCAGATCGAGCGATACGTCCTTCCCACGCTCGCCGGCGAAAAGATCGGCTCCCTGGCCATCACCGAGCCCGATGCCGGCTCCGACGTTGCCTCCATCGCAACCACCGCCAGGCGCGAGGGCGACCACTACGTCGTCAACGGCGCCAAGACCTACATCACCTCCGGCTATCGCGCCGACTTCGTGGTGGCGGCGGTGCGCACCGGCGGGGAGGGGCACAAAGGGGTTTCGCTGCTCATCATCGACAAGGACAGCCGCGGATTCACGGTTACCCGCAGGCTGGACAAGATGGGATGGCTGTGCTCCGACACCGCGGAGCTCTCCTTCGTCGACGTGGTGGTCCCGGCCGGGAACCTGGTGGGCGCGGAGGGGACCGGTTTCGTCCAGATAATGCAGAACTTCGAGACCGAGCGCCTCACCATGGCCGCTCAGGCGGCCGCCTCGGCCAGGCGCTGCCTGGCGCTCACCGTCGAGTGGGTCTCCACCAGGAAGAGCTTCGGTGCCAGCCTCTCCAGCCATCAGGTGGTAAGGCACAAGGTGGCCGAGATGGCCAGGCAGGCCTCGGTGGCAACCACCTTCGTGCACCATGTCGTGGAGGACTACGCGGCCGGTGCTACCGACCGGGCCCAGATCGCCATGGCCAAGAACACGGCCGTCTACGCACTCGACCACGTCTCCAAGGAGGCCGTCCAGCTACATGGTGGCGCCGGGTTCATGCGCGGCACCGAGGTGGAGCGGCACTACCGGGACGCCCGGGTGATGGGGATCGGTGGCGGGACCAACGAGATCATGAACGAGATCATCGCCAGGACGATGGGAATTTGAAGCCGGGTGAACCGACGGCCGGGAAATACTCCGACCCCGTCGTCCTCGTTGAGTACCACCCGGCCTGGCCCTCACTCTTCAAGGAGCTGGCCGAGCCGCTTCGCGGAGCCACCCTGCCACTGGGGGCGCGAGTCGAGCATGTGGGCAGCACCGCGGTCGCGGGACTGGCGGCCAAGCCCATCATCGACATCGACGTGGTGGTCCCCTCTCCGGACCCGAGTCCCGAGGTCATAACGCGGCTCGATGGTATCGGCTACCGCCACATCGGAGATCAGGGCATACCCGGCCGGGAAGCCTTCGCCTGGCCCCCGGGGAAGCCGCGCCATCACCTGTACCTTGTCGTGGCGGGAAGCGAGCCCTATTTGAACCACATCTGCTTTCGCGACCACCTTCGCTCCCACCCCGAGGATGCGGCGGCCTACGCCGAGCTGAAGCGCCTCCTCGCCCGGGCACACCGCGATGATCGCGCCGCCTACACCGAGGGAAAGACGGCCTTCATCGGGCTCACCCTGGGGGCGTGAGTGGCCACGGGCCGCAATTCGATCTCGGCCTGACGCGAACGCGGCGTGGATCTAGTGTTCAAGGGAGAAAGCCAATCCCCATCCGGAGGCGGAAATGTCCGAGCTGCGTCCCTCTCCCACCACCACCCACGAGGTGATCAACCAGCCAGAGGCCCTGGCGGGCTACAACCTTCTCGAGACCGACCACACTGTCACCGCCTTCCTGGAGAGAAGTTCCGCCGGCTCCGCTGAACTGGGGGACCTGGGGCAATGGCTGGGCACTCCCGAGGCGATCGAACTTGGCCGGCAGGCGAATGCCTATCCTCCGGTCCTCCGCTCCTACGACGCGCGCGGGATGCGCATCGACGAGGTGGAGTTCCACCCCAGCTACCACAGGCTGATGTCCACCACCATCGGCGCCGGGATCGCCTCATTCCCCGGCGAGGA
>JAKAEN010000011.1 GCA_021818355.1 Actinomycetes bacterium
ACGAGGTCGAAAGAATCGCCGTTTTTCAGCATGGCGGCGATCTCGTCGAGGGCAGACTGGTTTAGGGCCATCGGGTTCTTCTCCTTCGGTGTGGAGCTGGTAACTACTCACCGAAAGATACCCGATGGCCTTTAGCTCATCCGGGCCGAACCCCTACCAAAAGCCCACCACTCGGGGGGACTCCATCTTGGCGGTTTCTACTTGGCGTGCTGTCGACCGCCAACTATTGGGTCTTTCCTCCCAGCCCCTGACCTATGCCATCGTCACGACGGCACGAAACGTTCCTTTGCTGCGCGTCGTCCGTATGCCCGAATCTCGTATTAGCGTGTGCGCGCACCTTTCCCTATGTGCCGCGTTTCGGTTGTCGCCAGCGCTTGCCGCCGGCCCCTGGGGCCGGCCTGGACTGCTGTTCGTCCACCATCAGGCGAGGCGTAACCAGCCACCTGATCCGCCCGTCTCCTCGGACTGTGGTCCAGTTATCCTGGTCGAAGTCGAGCCGGAGAAGCGAGGCTGTAGGCAGGTCGAACTCAGCACCGTTCGCCAGTTGCGAGGCTGCAAGCGACCAGGCCGGCTGGTGGCCGACAACCATGAGCAGCCGTGAATCGCCTCCAGGTGACGTATCGCGTCGAGGACATCGTCCACGTCGCCATAGAGTCCGTCGCAGATCACGACCTGGCATTCCCAGTTGCCGGCGGTCATGGCCAGTTCGACCGTCTGTGTCGCACGCAATGCGGGTGAAACGAGTGCCCGCTCGGGGCCTTGGCCGGTCACGACCAGGAACCGGCCGATGGTGCGCGCGGCTCGCTTTCCTCGCTTCGCCAATGGGCGATGAAGGTCGTCGCGGCCGTATTCGACCCGCCAATCCGACTTGGCGTGGCGCAACATAAGGAGCGAGACCATCAACAAGATAATCACACGTGGTGAGCCGACGCCGCCAGGCCTTTTGTAGAATTGGAACTCCGCGGGAGCATTCACACCCAAAGGCGCACCGCCGGGGACCGGCTTTCGCTCGGACGGCCAAGGCACACCGAACCCAATCCCTCGCCTGTTCCCGAGGCGTGAGTCGGGGTGCCTGCGAGATGGTTCCTCTCTTGGCCGCGGTTACAGCGGGGCAGATCGCCTGGGAGGGTGCCGGCCAAGCGCTTCTCTGAACTGTTTGTTACCATTGTCCTGACCGGACGCGGCCTGTCCGGGCTGGTCATGATCAGTCTGACCTTGAAATGTGGGCCAAGGAGTCCTTGTGCCGTAACAGGGTCGGCTGGAATGCAGCGCGCACGCGTCTTGCGGGTGCGTCTACACTTCGACGCGGTGAGCGCATGAAACAAACCGGTGCGAAACATCGTCTCCGTAAATCGGCCGCCAGCTCGCTTGGCAGGCGACATCGCACGTCGGCGCCACTCCGCTTTGTGTTGATGGTCGGCGTGATGAGCTTCTTTGCCGATTTCACATACGAAGGGTCTCGAAGCGTCATCGGCCCCTATCTCGGACTGCTGGGAGCAGGGGCATTGGCCATAAGTGTGGTGACCGGCGCCGGGGAACTCCTTGGTTACGGAATCCGCCTCTTGTCAGGACCCGGTGCGGACCGGTCAGGGCGGTATTGGCCCATCGCCATCGCCGGATACGTGCTGCAAATGTCGGTCGTTCCCCTTCTTGCCCTGGCGGGCAGTTGGGAAGTTGCCGCAGCCCTGATACTGCTCGAAAGAGTTGGCAAGGCGATCCGCAATCCCCCGCGCGACGCGATGCTGGCTCACGCCGCCGGCGAGATAGGGTACGGATGGGCCTTCGGAGTGCATGAGGCGCTTGACCAGTTTGGCGCTACTTTTGGGCCGCTCTTCGTCGCCATCCTGCTCCTGGTTGGTCACCACGATTACAAGATGGCGTTCGCGCTTCTGGCGGTTCCGGCGGTGATCGAGCTGTCATTCCTAGCGGTGGCCCGACTCTCTTATCCGCACCCTGAGCACCTGGAAACCTCGGCTCCCAAGCTCTCCCCGACTGATCGGATGCCGAGGGTCTTCTGGCTCTATCTGTTGGCCGCTGCGCTGGTGGCTGCTGGGTTTGCCGACTTCCCCTTGATCGCCTATCACTTCGAGAAGTCTCGGATTGTATCGACCGAGCTCGTTCCAGTCTTCTACGCGGTCGCCATGGCGGTCGGCGGAGCCGGGTCACTTGTCTTCGGGCGACTTTTCGACCGCTTTGGCATGCGCCTGCTGCTCCCACTTACGTTGGTTTCGGCTATGTATGCCCCCCTCGCCTTCCTTGGTGGCTTCTGGCTCAGCTTTGCAGGAGTCGTATTGTGGGGACTTGGCTCGGGCATCCAGGAATCAATCATCCCGGCCGCCGTTGCGCGAATGGTTGGCAAGGATCGGCGCGCTTCCGCCTTTGGCGTCTTCACGGGTGGCTATGGCGTAGCCTGGTTCCTTGGCAGCACCGTCATTGGCCTTTTATTCGGAGTTTCGCTACCGCTGGTCGTCCTGTTCGCGTTGGTTGCCGAGTTGGCGGCGCTGCCCATCTTTGTTGCGGTGCGTCACCTCCAGGCGGCAACAGGCCAGGAGTGATGCTTGGCCCGGCGGGCGCCTCTCTTCCGCGCCGGTAGCGGATTGTCGCGCGTTGCCGAAGCGGATGGGAATCGTGCAACTACGCGCTGAGTCCCTGGCGACGCGAAAAGGGCCAATGCATGGGAATCTCGCGATCGGTGGGGATCCATGTGGCCGCCTTTGGGATGTGTGTCGGCCGCTCAGCTGGACAAAGCCCTGGTCGCGTTGTTGCGGACAGTCCCGGTCGCGAAGTCCATTTATGGCTGGGCCGGACTTCGGCATCCCGGGCCAAACGGAGGGCACCGTTCCCATGGTCTCCCGTAGGCCTGTCGAGGTAGGCGCCCGGCATGGCGTCTTTTCAGGGGGTACTATTCGATGTGGGGCATGGCAAGCTGTGGCGCTGGAGGTGCGCGATGGCGATCGCCGAGACAGCGACGAGGATGGTGGTCTTCCTAACAGAAGGCGATCACCTGGGCCGTCGGCGCCTCTACGAGGTGATAGTGGAGCGAGCCCGCGAAGACGGGATGGCCGGTGCCACGGTCTGGCGAGGAATCGAGGGCTTTGGGCTCTCGGGACAAATCCAGGCCGGGCGGTTTCCTGGCGCATCGGGGCAACTACCGATCGCTGTGGAAGTGCTCGACGCTCCCGAACGCGTTGAATCCTTCCTGGGCGTCGTGCAAGGGCTGATGCCGGACTGCCTGGTCATCCAAGAGACAGTGCGAATGGCGCACTTCTCGTCGTCACCGGCGTCGACGCTCGACGACATCGTGGTTGAGGCTTAACGGCTAAGTGGAGTGGCCTCAAAGACCGGGCGTGCCACTCAATACACCGACTACCAGAGATTCAGGGCCGAGGTGCGCCCCCACAGTCGGATCGAGCAAGGCGCAGAAGCGGGGGGCCAATTCAAGTGCGTCGGAGATGCCTTCGACCACCGCGCTGACGTCCGACGCGTCCCCATGACCGATTGCCCACGCGTCGACATGGGCGTGGGCAACGTGCCGGACGTTTGTGAGCAGGTCGTCGATTGCCGCTCTCCGGTTCCTGGCTTGGCCGAGCAGGATCACCCGACCACGGATGGCAAGCACCAGCGGATGGCTCCGAGCCAGGTGATGTGAAGGCAGAAGGCCAGCGTGCTTACTGCGCCTCAAGCTTTCAATGTCCTGCACCAAGGCAAAGGTGTGGAGGCTGTCGGGCAGCCGCAAGGCGTGGTCGACCAGCACCTGCCTGGGATATTGGTCGAGAATTGCGTTGTGGACGGAGTCGACCACCAGACCGGCGCCAACGCTGAGCGAGCGTGTATCAACCAGTACCACCTCGGACCCTGAAAGCTTGGCGGCTTCCTTTCCGTGCTCAACGGTCGCACTCAGTTGGCCTGATACGTGAATGGCGATCACCAGTCCGGAGTGCTGGTACGCGGCCGCAAGTTCTTGGACGGAAGGTGGTGTGGTCGAGGGGTATTGGTCGTGGCGCAGCATTGACCAGAATTCCGTGTTGCTGCCGGCGAACTGTGTATCTCTGTACCACACCTTTCCCCGCGCGATTTGCAGGTACTCCGAGCCCATCAGGGTCATGGGCGGGTCGACAGCCCCGTCGGTAACGATAAGCACAGGCACCACTTTCTCTTTGGGTAAGAAAACACCGCCAGGGGGTTAGTGGAAATGGGGGCTCAAACTACGAGCACCGGGCAGGTATGGTGGCGCAACAATCCCTCGAGTGATTGACCGATTCCGCGATGCATGGCTTGCTCTCGTCCGTGTCCGCCGACCACCACTATGTCGAAGCCGTGTTCTGCCGCATATGCGGCAATGGCTCCCCCGGGGTCGTCCGCGTGGAGCACTTCGGTCGAGACTTCGACCCGTTCGGGTACGGGAACCTGCGCGAGCCCCTGGGATAGATTTTCACGCTCCGCTTCGGTGGCGCGGAGCGCCTCCTCGTCGGTCTCGCTGTGAGCTGGCGGCCGAACGACCAGAAGCACGTGGGCTTCGCCTCTTAGATCCGCCGCCAGGGCGATGGCGGCTCGAAGCGCGTCGTGTGCCGCGTCGGAGCCATCGAAACCTACGAGGATCCTCCGGAACGCGCCGGTATGCGGAGGAACGCCGGATGGAGCCGTGTTGGCCATGATGCCTCCTGGTTAGCGCAGTGCCGCCGTCAGCGCCAGTGCGATCAATAGTGCTATCAACATGTAGGAGACGTAGGCATTGAGTCGGCCCGATTGGAGCTTCTTCGCAGTCCAGGTCGCGGCGAGGGCGGCTCTACGCATTGGGCGGTACAGGTAGGTCTCAACCGGCTCAACAACGCGGGTGACCGTCTCCAAGTGGAGGTGCTCACCCTTTATATCATCGTCTCCTTCGATTGGGAGGGTGACTCTGGTAGTGCCCAGGATGTTTCCGAGTACGTGCCGGAGCGTGTTTGCGAAGCCAAAGGCCGTGTACTCGGCGGCGCCTGAGACACCGGAAGTCGCGGAGTGCCACGCCGGCACACGGCGTACCTTCAGGTAACGCCCGCCGGACAGTGCGATTGCACCCACGAACACCGCTGCGAACGCCACGGGCATTGCGACCCAGAGCCAAGAGGGAGAAACGATCGAGAATCCCGGGAAGACCGGCTGAAGGACCCATGGCGACTTCAAAGCCTGGAGAATGGCGCTCTGACCGACTATCGGGTCCAGCCCCTTGGCAATGAGACGGATCTCCCAGGGACTGAGCGCCGCGATGCCGAGGCAGGATAGCGCGAGAATGACCATGGCTGCCTTCGCAAACACTCCCGTCTCACGAGGGGATTCGAGAACCTGGCGAGTCGGACGGCCGAGGATCGTCAATCCCAGAACGCGGATAAAGGCCACGGCGGCGAGCCCGGTCGTCAGCGCAACCAGCGCGCCGGCGGCGGCGAGGCCCAGGCGGATGGCGAGGCCCGAAAGACGGAACTGTTGCATGAGGGCTTCGAGGATGAACCACTCCGACACGAAGCCGATGGTAGGGGGGAGGCCGGTCAAGGTAAGCGCCCCTACCGCGAAGGCGCCCCCGCTCCATGGCCTGCGCCTGCCTACACCTCGGAGTGACTCAAGGTCGTCTGTGCCTACGGCCGCCTCGATGCCGGCGAGGGAGGAAAAGAGGGCCGTCTTAGCGATTGCATGGGTAATGGCCTGCAGCGTTGCCGCGAGAAGCCCGATTGCCACGAGCGGCGTAGACCCGACGAACGAGCCCGCCAGTGCCACGCCGTAACCTGTGACGATAAGGCCGGCGTTCTCGATACTCGAATACGCGATCACTCGGCCGAGGCGGGCTTGTACACCGGCAAAGGTGATGCCGAGCAAGGCTGTGACTCCGCCCACGAGAAGGACGGCGATCACGAGCCATATCGGAGGACGTCCTAGTGTGCCCAGGAACCTCCATAGTCCGTATACGCCGACATTTGCCGCGATGCCGGCCATGGCCGCCCGCGCAGGTCCTGGCGCCGCCGGATAGCCGACGGGTATCCAGACTTGCAGCGGGACCAGGCCCAGCTTGGCCCCGAAGCCCACGATCACCAGCAGCCATGCTACATCCTCCACGGTGCCGGATTTGATGGAACCCCAGTTTGCGATAGTCAGGCTGCCGCTGCGCCCGGCCATCAGCAAGAATCCTATGAGCAAGGCGGCGCCGCTCACCTTGCCGATCCCGACCGTCGACCACGCAGCGCCGGTGCCGCGCGCCGAATCCCTACCTACCGAGGTCAGCATGTAAAAGGCGACGGTGAGCGTCTCCCATGCAAACATGAAGGTGAATGCGTCCGCTGCCAAAATGATCCCTGCAACCGCGGCGAGCAGTAGCAGGTAGCCCGAGGCGATTCCGCGCCTGTGGTTTCGGTTGTCGGGCATGACCCAGGAGATGAAGACGGCGGAGACTACGATGCCGAGTGCGAATAGAAGGCTCAGGAACAGGCCGGCAAGGTGGTCGATCAGCAGGCCGGCTGCTCCTAGATTCACCAACCTTGACAGGTCGAAAGCCATGCCAGCCGAGTTCAGGGCCCGCACTCCCACGACGAGGAGAAGTGTGCTCCCCGCCATCCCCAAGAGGTAGGGGATGGGGCGAACCGAGCGGCGCTGCACGCCGATGATGACGTCAGTGGCCACCCCGAGCGCGAAGCAGATGAAGGCGACGACAAGAAGCGCTCCGGTCATATCCGGCCCTCCATGCCGAAGCCCTCTGAATACAGGTCCGAGCGAGCAGTGCCAAGGTCCTTGCCCTGGGATCGCGGTGACCGGCCCCCCGGCGCGCGATCTGCGGTCGAAAGACGTCCGATTGCCAGCAGGATACCGTAGAGCAGGCTGAATGGTGAGGGTGGCGACCCGGGGACGAAGACGTCGACGGGGACCGTTGTCGCGATGCCCCCGTGGCTCGCGTATCCGCGCCCGAGCAGACCGCCGCTGATTGCCTCCACACCCGCGGCAATTACGACCTTGGGCTCCGGCATGGCTTCGTAGGTCTGCCGTAGCGCATCAAGCATCCCGACGGTGCCGACGCCGGTCGCCAAAAGGAGATCCGCGTGGCGCGGGCTGGCGGTGAAGAATACGCCCAGCCTCTGCACGTCGTACACGGGGTTAGTAAGCGCTGCCACCTCCCACTCATCGGACCCGTCCGACCCGACATCGATGTGGCGGATGTGGACCGACTTCCGCAAGGCTCGCACTCTCCGGCCGAGCTCCGCACTCGCCAATCGCAGTACCTCATCGCTCTCGGTGATCTCCGGGACGACGAGGGCCTCTCGTCGAAGTTCGGCGGTTTCGAAGCCAGGATCGAAGCGAAACACATCAGGCCTGAGTTCGGTGCACCGGCCGCAAAGGATGCAGCTTCCTTGATCGATGCGGGGGCGCCCGTCGTGGATGGTGATTGCGCCGGTCGGGCAGGCTGCGACACTGTCTTCGATGCGCGTCGTGGCATCGGCCGCATCGATGACGCGGACGGCTGCCCGAAAAACTGGCCCGTATCCGTCCCTGCGTCGTGGGTAGCGGCTGGTCACGACACCCTCTCTCAGGCCTCGCGGTATCCATGGCATCAGCCGGCCACCCCCGCGATCGAGACGCCGAAGCTCGCTTCGATGAAGGCAAAGTCAGTGAGTACGTCCTTTGGAAATGCGGCCTGGAACATGGCGAGATTGTGGAACGACGCCGATCTTGGCTTGACGCGGGTCAGGCGACCCTCCTCGAGTTGCACTATGTACAGGACCTCCCCTTGAGGCGCTTCAGCCCAGCCGATGGACTGGCCGTTCAGCTTGAGGTCGACGGGGACCGCCCACTGCATCTTGCCGGCTCGCAAGTGCTCCATCCGGTCGATCGCCTGACGAATGATGTGAAAGGAGCCTTCGATCTCGTCCATCCTCGCGCGCTGCCGCGCGAGCGCATCCCCCTGGAGCCGGTGCTCGATTGATCGCAGGCCGAGCAGGCTGTAGGCGGCGTAGGGGCGATCGATGCGGGCGTCGGCCATCTGCCCCGAGCCACGTCCGACCGGTCCGAGCGCCCCAAACTGGCGAGCCACTTCGGGTGAGACAATTCCCGTGCCGCGAAGGCGGTCTGCGAACGAAGGCGTTGCCATCAGGAGCCGGAGGTCTGCTCGCACTCCGGCTTCGACTTGATCGATCGAGCTGAACAGCGCCGAAGCGCCGAGACCAGGGGGTCCGCTCACCCCGCCGGGAATCACGACTCCTCGCCCGAATCGGCTGCCAGAAATGGCCGCCCGCAAGCGCTGTACCCGCTCCTTGTGAAGTGAGAAACGTGCAAAGGCGACCGCCTGACCGGCCGCCTCGCAATGGCGAATGACGGATTCGAGATGGTTGGCGACTCGCTCCAGCTCTGCGTGCAATACGCGCAAGAGGCCGGCGCCTTCGGGGATCTCGACACCGGCAATTTGCTCGACCGCGCTGCTGAAAGCAACCGCA
Source organism: Actinomycetes bacterium (assembly GCA_021818355.1). Taxonomy (GTDB): domain Bacteria; phylum Actinomycetota; class Acidimicrobiia; order Acidimicrobiales; family Acidimicrobiaceae; genus Acidithrix. Next base: position 8,448 of record JAKAEN010000011.1, read on the forward strand.
TGCGCAACCGATGCCACCCCCTCGTACCTCTCCGCAAGGAGCACGCCATCAGCTGGGGTCATTCCCTCGAAGCGCGTTTCGATCCCGCGGTGCTTGTGAAAGACGCGCGCACGAAGGTGGAGGATGTCTTCGCCTGGCGTTTCGACCAGGTATTCGATCGACTCGAAAACTCCCGAACGAACCGGTCCGTACGGTATGGTGAATACCCCCTCTCCGCGAAGGTGTGCGCTGAGGGGAGTCGGGTCGATCTCTATGGGACCTTTGGTCGTGCCGGAGCCGGTCCTCGGCCTGCTCGAACCCGTGGTCGTCGGAAGTACGAGGGGGTCTAGGCGCCGCGGTCCAATCGCTTCGATCCCAAAGAGGTCGTGGATTTCGCGCTCGTACCACGCGGCGGCGGGTATTTCGAGGCTTAGTGCCGGATATTGCGGCTGAGCGTCTTGAACGACAACGCTGTCAGTCGAGATGATGGCGCCCTCTTCAAGGAGGACAAGCAGGCGGGTTCCGGACGGTTCCCTCGTCGCGAAAAGGCCACCGAACCTGGCGCCCTTTCGAACGGCTTCCGACACCCGCGTGGCGAAGCACGTCAATTCATCGGAGAAGACGAAGGTGTCGCTCATCGGACCACCGCCAGTTCTGCCGAGGCGCGGCTAAGCAGATGTCCCAATTGTGCGGGCGGATGGACACCAAGGATCACGAGCGCCAAGGCACCGGCGACCATCGCCGCCACGATCCAGTTGCTGACCTCTCCCTTGGCCGGGGTGGGCAGCGCCAAGGTCTGGCCGTCATCGCTCGAACCCTGCTTTGGGGAGAGCATCGTGCGCGTCGTATACCAAGAAAGGCCGAAGAAGGCCAGTGTTATCAAGACCACCATCAGCGCCGCGATCTCCTCGCGCGGGTCGGACATGCCTCCCTCCACTATGAGGAATTCGCTCCTGAAAATGCCGAATGGGGGCATTCCCGAAAGGGCCAGAACCGCCACCACCAACATGCTTCCGCTCCAGGGCAAGGCCTCGATGCCTCCGCGTATCCTGCGCATATCCTTGGTGCCGAACTTGCGGACCACGGATCCGGCGCCGAAGAACGCGGTTCCCTTGGCCGCGGCGTGCGCGAGCACGTGCAGAAGAACGCCCACGATCGCGATGGGCGCGCCGAAGCTCATGCCGATGGCGAGAATACCCATGTGCTCGACGCTGGAATAGGCGAGCAGGCGTTTCAGGTCGTGCTGAGAGAGAAGGTAGAGGGCGGCGATCAGTAGCGACGCAAGTCCAAAGATGAGCAGAACGTTGCGAGGGAAGTTCGAACCCAGCGAGCGTACTGCAATCTGGTAGTAGCGCAGGATGGCATAAAAGCTGACTGCGAGCAGGGCACCGGAGAGGAGTGCCGAGATCGGAGTCGGCGCCTCGGAGTGGGCGTCCGGTAGCCAAGTGTGGACTGGGAAGAGACCCATCTTGGTGCCGAAGCCCAGGACGGCGAGCACGAAGGAAAGGCGCACGACGTCCGGGGGGAAGTGGCGCGCGCCTGCAAGCAGCTTGGTAAACGAGAGGTTGTAGGCGGCGCCGAAGACCGTGGTGCCCGCGTAATACATGATTATGGTTGCGAATAGGGCGATCCCAAGGCCCAGAGAGGCGATCAGCACGTATTTCCAGCTCGCCTCGGTCGCGCCGTCAGTGTCGTCGATGGCGACAAGGAGCGCGGAGATTACCGTGGTGACCTCGATGGCGACCCACAGAAGGGCGAGTCCGTTCACAATCGGTGCGATCAACATCGACCAGCAGAACAAGTTGATCCCGGCATAGAAGCGCCGTCCGTATCGCCTTCCAGGCGCTCCCTCCGCCAAGCGCAGATAGCCGGCTGCGAACATGCCGGTGGCGCCGTATAGGAAGGTGGTAGCCACAACGAAGACGACTGATAGGGCATCGACCCTGAGGAGGCTTCCAGCCGCCACCTGGGCGTGATCGGCGGCCGCCGGGACCAGGGAAAGAGAAAGTGCGAAGGTGGTCATGCCAGTGAAGATGGTCAGGTAGCGCGATATGGCGATTGGCAGCGCCAGGCTCGCTGCGGCCACCAGGAAGGGGAACACAACCAATATGACAAGAGTGATCGCCATCGCCTAGCCCTTCAGCCGATCGAGTTTCTCAGTGGAGAGCGTGTTGGCCCTGTCGTGGTGGACCCTCATGATCACGCCGAAGACCACGACTGCCACGAGTAGGTCGAATAGGAACGCCACCTCAACCACGAGCGGGAGGCCCGCCGCGACTACCAGACTGGCGACGGAGACGCCGTTTTCCAGCGAGAAGAATCCGATGGCCTGCGAGACCACATCGGCACGCAGAATTATCAATACGAAGGCGACCAGGATCACTGCGGCGGCGATTGCGAGCGCGGTGGTAGGCAGCGCAGCCGAATGCACCTGCAGCGAGCCCACGGCAAAGAAGCCGAAGGCGGAGACGGCAAGGGCGATGAGGATCATGCTTGCGACCCCGAGTACGGAGCTGCCTGCAAGGTCCATGTCCGCATCCCCGAGCAGGCGCAGGACCAGGCCGGGTACGAGTACCACCTTCAGCACGAAGGACACGATCGCCAGGGCATAGAGGTCACCGACGTGTCTCACCACGGCGATATCGACGGCAAGACCGGTTACGACCAGGGACTGGAACGCATAGAGACGGACTTGGGAGCGCAGCAGGGGGGCGCGCAGCATGGCGAACTCGGTTAGGAGCACCAGTACTGCCGCCACATCCGCCACGCCGGCGTATGTCGACGGCGCCGGCGCCATCAGCCACCTCCTACGTAGTAGACGAGCACGGCCAGGACCGCGAGTAGAAAGGCAGAGGCAATGAACTCGGTGATCTTGAAGAGTCGGAGCTTCGAGAAAAGATTGTCGATCACGGCGAAGATGCACCCAAGCACGATCGCCTTGCCCAGCAGTGACGGTATCGCCAGCATTACCGAGCTCAACTTGCTGGTGCCGGCCAGTCCCCACGGCGCAACGAAGACGTTGATCAGGATCGTGTACAGAATCAGCTGTTTCATTGCCGCGCCCCATTTCAGCAAGGCAAGTGGAGCCCCGGAATGCTCCAGGGTCCGGGCCTCGTCGATCATTCCGAACTCGAGCGTTCCGGTATGCGTCTCGACGGGGATGCGGCCGGTGTCGACCAAGACGACCAGGAAGAAGGCGAGTGCGGCGAGCACGTGCGCCGGCCGGACTATTTCTGACGTCGATGACCTAACCGTGGCGGCAAGGGCGTACGGGAGGTCGGTGCCGGTAATCAGGGCCACTGCGAAGACCACGAAGAGAATCGTCGGCTCAACCAGGGCACCGAAAGTCATCGCGCGGCTGCCGCCGAGCTGAGCGTACGGAGCCCCGGATTCGGTCCCGGCCAGGGCTACTGAGAAGCCGGCCAAGGCGAGGACGAAACCGCCGCCGAGTATGTCTCCCATGTACCCAAGAGGCAGGCCATAGGTGGTCAAGACCGGAATCAGCAAAGGCACGACGAGGTAGCAAACGAAGGCGATGACCGGTGCCACAAGGAAGACCCAGCTCGCGTCCTCGCTTACGACGGTCTCCTTGCGAAAGAGCTTGGCAAGGTCGTAGTAGGGCTGGAGCATGCGCGGCCCGCGCCGGCCCTGGAGTCGCGCCTCAACGTGAGAGATTATGCCGCTGACCAGCGGTGCCCCGAGAACGATGGTTGCGACCTGCAGGGCCTGCACGATTCTTGGTGCGACCGTGCCTAAAGCCGCCATGAGGTGCCTCCACGTGCGAATCAACGTCCACGTAGAGGCCATTAGCCCGCTAAGGGCGGTTTGGGCGTTGGCCCACCGGGGCGTCATCCGGTTATCACGACAATAGCAGATGACCTGCGGTAGTCAAGGTGAACTGGCAGGTTGTGCTGACAGCAGTGCAGATCAGTGGCCCGTGCTGAGGTATCGCTCAAGCCCCCGGTGCACACACCGCGCTGGCCCGCAGCCTTTACGACCGACGTGATGGCCGCTTCGAGACCGCGGGCTACGTGAGCCATCACCTCGCGCTCTGTGGGCGTTCCGACACGCTGTTTTCCGACGACGCCCTCTCCAGCATCCATCAGGCCGGCAGAGGTCTTCCCCGGGCGGTGAACAACCTTGCCCGCCAGGCCCTGGTGGCCGCCTATGCCAGCCGGAGTGCCATCGTGGACGAGAAGGCGGCCCGGGCGGCCATCACCGAGATGGACGCCGAGTGAGGTAACCAGAACGGAGCTTCGTCGTCAGCAAAGGCGTCGCCGGGCGACAACGCGATCACGCGCGGTCATCATGGACGGCGTCTACGCCGTCATCATTCTGTCTGACTGACAACAGGCGGCCGCTCACGCTTTCGCCGAGGAAGGATCGGGTCTCAGCTTGTCATGCCAATGCTTGGTACATGCGCACCGGGCCATCGGGGGGTTCATCTGCCGCGGCGTCGCTTGCCAAGACAGCCACTCCGGTTTCGGCCCCTAAAGTGCGGTTGCCAACGGAATCGGGGCTCCCCGCTCACGATGGCAACGTCCACTCGGGCCGAAGCACTTAAACCTCGTCAGAGTGCGCATCTCCTCCCGGGAAGAAAAGCGCTGGGCGGCGAGCCCGTCCCGGTTCACACCGACTCCAGGGAGTAGGAATCGACCAGGACTTTGCGCCTCGCGAGCGGTTCGGGTGTGTTTTCGACCGTCCAGTCGTACATGCCGGGAATGCTGACCACGTACCACTCGGCCTCGAGCGGGCCGACGTCCATAACCCAGGTGGGCGGCTCCTCGCTTGCGTTGCGGAACAGGTGCTCGACGACCCCGGCCAAAAGAGCGTCCCAGCGAGGGTCTCCAGTAGTAGAGGGCCGGCCGAAGAAGACGGCGCGATCGGCCTCCGTGTGCAACTCTGCGGAGTTGTTGATGCACTCGCGCACGATGCGCAGCAGGTCTTCGGTCGTCCACCCGTCCCTGATCCCCGCGCATATCCCTGCCGCCGCGCCAGGGACCGTCACAAGCCGCGAGACGTGGACCGGGCTGTCTTTGCCGGCCGCAATGGTGGCAAGCAGGCGCTCGGTGATCTTGGCGGAGGGCTTCTTGGCTCCGCGCTCATAAGCCGCGACGTTCGTCTCCGAAGTGCCCGCGGCACGCGCAACCTGCTTCGCGGTCAGCCCCGCGGCGAACCGCCGTGCCCGCAGGTCCCATCCTTCCATGGCTCCGTTGTATCAGTTATCCGCGCTCGATGATTTGGTGTGCGCAGCAGGTCGAACACGCCGGATCCAGGTCGACGTCGGCGGCGTGCACGCGGCAACGGAGCCGGTCCGGACGCCTGCCAGGCTGTGTCGCTGTGTCGCTGTGTCGCTGTGTCGTGCGTCGGACCACCTGTCTTGTCACAAATTACGTTCTCTGTCAGTTACACTATTGCTTACAGTTCGAGTTTCTAGGTGGGCAACTTGACAATCATCGGCCATGAACAGTATCCGAACGCGCCCTTGGCGTTCGCGGCCGTCGAGGTGCGATTCCCTGCGGAAGACAGCGCGGCGCTTACCCCCTTCGCGCAGCGTGCGTTCCGGGACGAGCTGGGCGATGAGTGGGTTATCGAGCAGATGACGCAGCGTGAAGTCTCCATCAGCGTAACGACCGGAGAGCCAGCCAGCCAGAGCCTCCGAACTCAAAATGTGCCACGGTTCACGGTCCGCGACCGCACTTCCGCCATCGTGGTGACACCAAGCAGCGTATCCATCGAGACAACCAGGTATTTAGGGTGGCCTGATTTCCGTGGTACGGTCGACGCCGCATTGCGAGCCACATCCAAGCTGGTCGGACCCAAGGGCGTCTCCAGATTGGGCATGCGCTATGTCAACGAGGTACGAGCGCCGGGAGCTGGCCCCGATGTCCAGGAATGGGCCCCGTGGCTGTCTCCTGGTGTGCTTGCTCCCGGGATCGACTTCATGGTGAAATCCGGTTGGCCGCCTGTCAATTGGACGGGAGCCGCGCAATTCTCCATCGGTCAGGAAATGCAACTCGTCGCGCGCTACGGGCCAAGGCTGGGCTATGCCGTCAACCCTGTTGGGCCGTTGCGCCGTATCGACCCCCCGCAAGACGGCCCGTTGTTCGTGCTCGACTTCGACGGCTTTTGGGAGCCGCCGAACATTCCGCACTTTGAGCCGGACGAGCTGCTTGAAAAATGCGACCGGTTGCGGGAGCCGATCTGGGCTCTGTTCGGCCAAATGATAACCGACCGGCTCGTGGACGAGGTGTTCAAGAAGGAGGATCGGTGACAAGCGGAATTGAGGAGACGCTGACTGGCGAGCTGACTGTTGCGCCGCCCCCGGAGCTCGACGTCTCGAGGACCCTCACGATTGATGAGCTGATCCAAGACACTCACGCTTTAGTAGAGCGCGCCGGCTACCTGCGCAATGTGAACTCAATCCAAGGAGACGACCTTGGGGAGTTCCACGGCCAGACATTCCAGGTTGCGCTGGAAGCGAGAACCGTCAAGGAGGCGAAGCGGGGTCACAAGTACCTCCTGGAACAGCTGAGTGAGCTCGGCTTTGGCTGGAGCGATATCGCAAAGATGTTGGGGGTCTCAGTTCCGGCGCTAAGGCGCTGGCGCCTGGGAGACAAGCCGACAGCGGAGCACCTTCGGCACATCGCCACACTGGTCGCTTTTGTCACCATGATTCGGGAGGATCGTCTCGTCGATGACGTCGCGTCCTGGATGGAGATGCCCCTCGTAGATGGCGTACCCCTGACCAGTATCGACATGTATGCCAAGGGCCAGCTCCTGACCGTTTTCGAGCTTGCAAGTGAACACCTGACTCCTTCTGGGGCACTTGATCGCATCGAACCCGGATGGCGCGAGAAATACCGATCGGACTTCGAGGTCTACCGGGCGGAGGATGGGCAACCGGCAATCCGGCCACGAGCGCTGGGCGGCTAGTGGCGCTGGAGATCTACCAGGACCCGGCCGAGCTTTACCGCGCTCGGGGCGAGGAAGTTAATCCCAATCGTCCGCTCTTTACTGGTGACGTGTTCAATGATGTCGCGATCCCCGGCATCCAAGAAGCGGGCTGCGGGATTGTCATTACACACCCATGCAGTATGCGCGAGGGAGGCAAGCTCAGAGATCGAATTCTCGTCGCCAGCGTCGTCGGCGACGATGCAAAGATCCCGCCCGCCAAGTGGAAGTCCGGCTATTACGCCAAGGCACCTCTGCCCGACCTGGGCGCAGTTGGAGACCGCGTCGTGCTCTTGGATTCCATCGGCACTGTCCCGGGTGAGGAGTTGGAATCCGCAAATCGCCTCGCCTGTCTGTCCGACTTTGGAATCAACCTACTCCAGCAGCGCCTCACGTTTTACCTGACCCGTGCAGCCATTCCAACTCAAACCTTTCAAGAGGCGACGGTCCACACGATGGTGGAGGCGGAGCTCCTGGAGGAATGGATAGACGAGCTGACCTCGGCCGGTTGGGAGCCGCGGTCGGCGACTGAGGAGTTCAACGCCTTCCTTGGAGAGGGCAGGCCGAGCCTGCAATCGCAGTTGCAGGACCCGCAGAGAAGGTCATCGGTGCGCACAGCTTGTCGGCGCAAAGTCAAAGAGCTGGCCGTAAGGGAATCACCGTAAGAGACCGGCTCAGCCCGCGTAGCTGCCGCTCGGAGTCCCGTCGGAACGGCGTGTCGCTCGCTGGAGCTTTCGATTCTTTCGATTCAGGGTAGAGTCGCACCATGGCTTCGCATCCCTCCCTCGCCGGCCGCGACAATGTTGACGTGATCTTGCCGCCGGTTGACTCGGAGCGGCTCGATGTGCTTGTTCGTTTCGTCGAAGCGCATGCACAAGTTGGCTTTCTTCAAGGGCCGGATGGCGAGCGGGTAGACCTGCCCGCCGAGGTCTACCAAGTCCTTCGCCACGTGGTCGAGTCGATGCAGCAAGGCAAGGCGGCTGTGGTCGCCCCTCAGTGCCTACTTCTCACGACTCAGGAAGCGGCAGACTTCCTGGGGATCAGCAGGCCGACCTTGGTGAAGCTCCTTGAGGATGGATCCATACCGTTCGAAAAGCCCAACCGCCACCGCAGGGTGCGCCTCGAGGACGGGGTCGCGTTTCAGAGTAAGCGGAAAGCCGATCGTCTGGAGAGCCTGAATCGGTTGAGCGAGGAAGCGGACGAACTGGGCCTAGGTGATGAAGAGGCGGAGGACTACGCGGCCGCATTGTGCTCGGCGCGTAGGCAGGTGGCCAAACCCGGTTCCGGCGCGTGAGAACGCTTTGGCGTAAGTGCGTTCAGCCGAGGTATTCACCCCGGGCCTTCGCCTCTGTGAGTGCCAAGTGGTATCCCTTTGCCCACTCGGCGAGCTTTTCGCGGGTGTCCAGAGGCGTGCCGTCCAGGTCGATGGGTACATCGTCAGGTGTGGCGGGCGGTGCGTTGCGCATCGCTGCATCTATCTCTTCGAGCGTTCTGACGACCTCGGCTGCCATTGCTCCATTTCACGTTCGGAGCGGGCACGAACCCCGGCTCAGGCATCACCGGGATCGCCCGCCTCTAATCTCTCCTGGCTCCCCGATCCAGCTTTGATCGGCGGGGCTCCAAGCGCCCCGCGCGGTCCCTCGGAGCAAGGGGTCCAAGAAGGGTCGCACGATGTCAAGCGCGCTATCCAGCGTCGGGGCTTCCTTGAGCCTCGACTTTTTTGCCTCGGCGGCATACCCTGGCCCCCAAAGCGGGCCTGAGGGCACGTCGAACCTTTCTGGGAGCGCTAGGCCCCGACGCTTGTATTCCGAGCGCAACGCCTTGGCCTGCGCGTCGGCTTCTATCGGGGCTTTTTGGACGATGGCGACAAGATCCACCAGATCCTTGTATCGCGTCGAGGGCAAGTCTGCCTCGCCGTGCCGTTCGTAGGTTGCTGCGGCCTTGTCCGCGACATGGTCCACGAGCGGATAAACACGATAGCCCACTTGCACGACCTCGGGGATCATTCCGTCCGCAACCGGCAAGGCGGTCTCCGGCAAGGCGGTCATTTCTACATTCCCCCCGGCCAGGTCAATGTGAAAACTCGTCCAGGGCGTCCGCCCGATTCGTGCAGTCACGCCAAAGCGCGAAATCCCGTGTTTGAGGGCGGCCGTTGTACGGAGCTCGAAGCTGAACCAGTCGCTGAGGTCGACGGCTACCGCGCGCCGGATGTCGGATTCGGCTACTTCGAGTGCTGCCGCGCGGTACAGGTCGACATCAAGGCTGGCACGCACAGCCAGCTTGCGCGCTAGGAGCGCCGTGGCGCCTTTCACGACCCATCCGCCATCAATCGAGTAGAGCCGAGCCAGTAGACGGTCGTATCCAACCTGCCTTTGAAGCTCGGCTAGCCTCCAGGGAGATTGTCGTGCCGCAACCCGGAGCCGGTCGCTCAGTGCCCGGCGGAACGCCTCAGGCGATTTGTACTTGTCCGTGGCGCTCATACTGTCTCCGCATCTCCGTGGCCCGCGAGATCCAGAAGCCAGTCCATCATCCCCTGCCCGTCTCCTTTGCGGAGCCCGAACCTGTGCGCGTGCTGGGCCAGCTGCTCGGCGAACCTCACGCGGGCGTCGTACCCGAAACGAAGAGCGTCCGCGACAATGAATCCAGCAGCTTCCGGATCCTCGTGTTCCCAGAGCAGATCCGACACTATGCGCGACGGGATCGTAACCGGGAGCCCCCCTACTTGGGCCAGTTCGTTGCCGCCCAGCTCCCGGACATGGATCCGCACGTCCGGCCGCCTCGACCCCTTGCGCCGGGGAACCGTGAACTCATGGACGTCTGCCGGCAGATGGCCTAGGCCGTAAAGAGAGGCCGCCGAGCGGTGGGATACTACGCCCTGGGCGGGCGTTCTGTCCCATGCCGCAATCTCCGGGGCGAGTTGCAGCCAGGCTGCCCGCAGTTCGAGGTGATCGGGAACAGGCGCCCCAACCAGCCTGTAGATGCCCATGCCCACCCGTTCGAACACCCCGCCCGGACCCGAGTGGCGCTCGATGCTGGTGCTGCCGATGTCCCTGGACGCCATCTGCCGGCGGGTGATCAGACCCCATTGGTCCTGTGTCAGCTCCTGCAGCCGGGGGATTACCTGTGCGCGTACCACTACTCCATTATACCCCTTAGAGGGCGTACACAGGCGTAGCCCTAGCCGCGTTCAGCCGACGTATTCACCCCGGGCCTTCGCCTCCGCGAGTGCCAAGTGGTATCCCTTTGCCCACTCGGCGAGCTTCTCGTAGGTGGCCCGAGGGGTGCCGTTGAGGTCGCCGGACACCTGATTCCCTCGGGAGAGATAGTTGCGAGAACGAACTATCTGATTCGTATTATTTTTATTTTTTCTAGCCTAGTGAGAGTTGTATGCGGTGTTAGGGTCTTGCTTTAATCCGGGGGACTCTGGTCTAGTAACGGTAGCCAAGTAACTGAATACTTTCCGACATGAGAGAGATAATGCCGGCAACGATGGTGCACCATGCACCATGCACCTCGCACGCCCATATCCGCCTAAAGGGCCGGGTCGCAGTAGGGTGCTACCAAGCGGACAGGAGAACTTCAATGGGTTATGTCCGTCTGACATGGAGTTATTACTCTGGCAGATTTGTGCGAGAACGTGCAAATGGCTTTCCAGTCCAACGAGCTAATCTTTGGGGGGGCAGATGCGAAAGAATCGCGTAGCACTGGACCGACGCACTCCGCGAAAGCTTGTGCTTTTGGTCGGTCTCGTGTTGGCGCTGGTAATGTCTCCGGCCCAATCCACCCGGCACAGTTTCAATGGTCGAGCGAGTCAATGGCGCCTAGCCGCTTTCACACAGGTCCAATACGGGGAGGGGTTTGATTCGTGCACGCAATCGACCAGCAACGGATATGGTGGCAACTTGACGCCGGGGCAACTTAGCGATTTTTGGACTAACAGCCCTTACTACAATTTCTATTTTACCTAGGAGGCGTAGACGCGGGGTGTAATCTTGGATACAATCCCAACTATATTTCGCAGGCCTTAGGCATCGGGTACGGCGTGGTTCCCATCTGGGTTGGGCCGCAAGTATGCCCGAACTATACGGGCGAGACCTTGATCCCGACATCGAACGCCTACCAGGCTGGAGTCGACGAAGGCGCCAATACTTCGAACATGATGAACTTGGACGGCCTTCAGGGTCCGGGGGCTTATGATCTTGAGCCCTTTGTCAATGATTGTTCTTACAATATGAGCGATGTTGAGTCCTTTATCAGTGGATGGGATGCAAATTTGAAGGCAAATGGGTTCTATCCAGTGCTATACGGCTCTACTGGTGCTTCTGATCTTACTCAGTTCGCGTCGATCAGTTCGGTACCTGATGCGATCTATGGGGCTGATTGGGACGGCGTATCCAATGTTGACGATCTCTCGCCGGTCCCGAGCGGTTATTGGGTCAACAACCAGCGGTACAAGCAGTTTCAAGGGAACGTGTACGAGACCTATGACGCAGCCACTATCAGGGTTGACAACGATTGCGCGGGGTCACTCGTATGGACTGACAACAGCGTCTATCCGACCAATTGCGCATAAGGAGAAAAGCATGAGTGTTAAGAGCAAAAGGCGTGCTATTGGGTACGTAGCACTCTTGGCCGTGGTGCCAGCGATATTGACCGCCTGTGGTGGAAGCGCGAACACCGCAGGTTCGAACCAGAAAAGCACCAGCACCGTTTCCGTGTCCTCCACGCTTCCTGCATCCGCAACGGTTTCGACTATCCAATCCGCGCCTTCGACGAGTGAGTCGTTGACGCCCTCGACGGGCGCATCTTCTATCGTGGATTTTCACTTGCTGACCCCCGAGTTCGGTTGGGTACTCGAATCAAGGGGTCTCTACACAACCAATAACGGGGGTACCAGCTTTACCGACGCCACTCCGTCGCAAGTCGGCTCTGGGACGTTTCTCGCCGCGGACTTTTTGAACCCCGAGTTCGGGTGGTTTGCGGTTCAATCCGGCGCCGAGACCGTTGCGGTATATCAGACGTCCAACGCCGGCTCGACCTGGAGAGAGCTAACAACGATCTCCGTCGATCGCGCGGTACCTATTACCGGCGCGAGCATTTCCATTGCCAGCACCAATCACGAAGGAGTACTTGTCGACGACGGAGACATGACCATCCCCGCCGCGTACTTCGCAACTACCGCCAACGGCGGAGCCACCTGGAGCGGCGGGCAAATCGCCTACCCAGGCCAACTCGCATTACTTGGCTCCGGTGTGGATGTCGTCCAAGTGCAAGACGGAACTAACCTCTTGGCCGAGAGCCTTGACAATGGAAAGACCTGGACTGCGGTCAACGATCCGCCGATCCCTTCGGGTTATCAGGGCGACTATGCAACGGCCGTAATCGGTTCGCTTTCAGCCTCGGGCAAGTTCGCGGCGACCCTGTCCAAGATCGGAGGTCCGGGCAACCTGGATGCGACCGTGATCTATCGCGTCGCTCCGTCCAATGGGGCGCTCTCGGTGGTCGGTGTCCTGGGGGCCAATACTTCTTCGGCCGCCACTCCTGCGGCGTCGTTTCAGTACTCTCATGCTGCGGTATTGATTCTTCCCCCCGGAGTGACTCAATCCGGGCACTCTGAGCTCTTGACCTCGTCCAACGGTGGGTCGACCTTCTCCACGTCGCAGGCGATTACCCCGCCGATTGCCACTGGTCTTACGGCGGCACAGGCCATGGCCGGGGGAGCGCAGAGCATTAGTGTTGTCCGAGCTTCATTTCCGGATGCCTCCCACGGTTGGGTGCTTTTCGCTGATGCGGTTTGCACCGGGTTCAAGACGGGCTGCTCCAACGGCCAGCTCCTCGCATCCACGAGCAATGGTGGAGCCACCTTTACACCCGTTGGGCTCGGATAACGAGTAGATACTTGCGGTCGTCGACAGCGAGAGCCTCATCGGCGGCCGCAAGGGGCACGGTTAGTGCATGTCAACATGTCAACAGTCAGAGCGAACGCGCCGCCCTGGAAGGGGCCGCCCAGCTAGACATCTCGTTCTCGAGGCATGCCCGCATCCGGCTCATTGAACGCTTGGCCCGTGGGATATACGTCAATCCCCCCATGCCGTCACGGTCGGAAGCACTTGATCCATAGCGAGTCCTTTCAGAGTAGGCCAGTTCTGGCTGTCGCTAGAGAGTCAGTATTCGATGTCGTGCGACACCGGTCATCACAGGCGAGTCTTCGCGGGTTTGATCCGAGTGTCGTGAGATAGGTTCCGACAACTCGCGAGGTCGGTAACGGCGAGAAGCAAGAATCCGCCGTTTCGCTCGCCCCCATTTGGCGGCCGCTCACGCTTTCGCCGAGGAAGGATCGGGTCGCGGCTGGTTGCGCGGGAACCGGCTGAGCTATGCCCAGGGCGCTTGCGGAATCGTGCCTTCGCCGGGCTCACCCGGCAGGGCGGGCGCTATGGGCAGGGGTCCAGGCCGTCGTAGTGTTGGTCAATCTGGAGGGCCTGACCAATCGGCCAGGACGGTCCTGGCCCCGAGACCTGCTCGCCATTCACCCACCACTCCCGAGTGCCGGAGGCCCGCCCGGACGAAGCCGAACCCGCCTTCACTCAGCTGCTCGCGAAGCAGCGCGTAAGGCTGGTTGCTCTTGCGCGTGGAGTTCTCGATCGTCTCCGGAGACAACGGCATGGCAAGAGACCATCAGGTCCGGTCTGGGTTGCGAGAGGCGCTGGATGAGGTCTCCCTTCCGGCTCGAAAAGTCACGCCGGGAGAGATCCCGGTCGTTACCCATTTCCCCGCTAGTTCGAACTCTGCAGAGTGAAAGTGCATGCTTTCGGGTTAGCTGCCCCAGGGGCCTCAGCGGCCGCGTATGAAACCCAATGGAGGTAAGTGGAACAGTTCGCAAAGGTAATCGAAGTGCCGTCATAGGTTGCGCTGATCTTCGACCCGACCGCAAGGGATGATTCGGGAACGCCGCCCGGAGTAAGGCCAGGTGTCGGAGCCGTGGTGACGATAGCGATGGATCGCGCCGATGCATCTGGGGTGCCGGTGAAGCTCAGCACGTGGGACCGCTTCCCATCCTGGTAGACCATCTGGATCTCTCCGTCGACCGTTCCTCCCGTGCCAACCGTAAGGGTGAGTACGTAGTGGGGGATGGAGGATATCGATATCGGCGTAAGGGGAATGAAGAGCAGATTGACGTAGGTGCCGCCCGAGGGAAGCCCCAAAGCGCTTCCTCCTCCCAATGGTGCGATCGAGGTAGGCGTTACACCTTGGATTCCGTGGCTGGCGGCGAGCGACGTCGAGGTCGCGCCCTGGGTGGTGCTGGACGTCACGCTCGAGCTTCGATTAGATGCCGCATGCCGTGACCTTGATCCGGTCAGGTCGGCCTTCAAAAGCAAGCCGATCGCGGTTGCGACTAAAACGGCCGCAGCAATACCGACGGTTATCCTCCAGCCCGCCGACCATCTTCGGGGTGTGCCCGGGCCGGGGATGGCTGCAGTTGTTGTCAGCCAGACAGAATGATTACGGCGTAGACACTTCCGGTGATTACCCCGCGTGTGCAAGTTGTCGCGGCGCGACATCGATGGCGACGACGGAGGACCCCTTCGCGCTCATACGTAGCGAGGAGCGAGGGGGTCCTTGCCATTTCTCGGACACCCCAGGCTGCCACCCCCCGATGCGACAACGCAACCACCAAC
>JAKAEN010000225.1 GCA_021818355.1 Actinomycetes bacterium
GCATCGTCTCCGCCTGTCTCGGCGGGAGAATCGGCGGGGGGCTCTTCCAGAGGAGCCGGAACCGGCTCCTCGGTATGAGCCGAGGTAGTCGCCGCCTCGGGCACCGCCGTAGCGGCATCTTCCGCCTCCACCGGCGGGGGCTCCGCGCCCGGCGAACCCGGCCGGGAGTCCGTTTCCGGCACATCCGCCGTAGAGGATGGCTGCTCGGCGGCGGTCTCCACCTGGGCAGGCACCACGTCGGCGGGATCACCCTCGGGGGCGAGCACGGCGGCTCCGGCGGCGGGCTGCGCCGCGGCCGTCAGGGGCGTGGAGCCCAGCTCACCGGCTAGATAGCGAGCGGCGAGGCGCGATCCGTTGGAGTCGTCGTCCAGCTGTGCAGCGTCTTTAGGCGCCTCGGGCTCGGGCTCCGATACGCGCTCCCCCGTCCACTCCAGGAAGGAGCCACAGGAATCGCAGAAAGAGGTCCCGTCCTTGTTACGGTAACCACAGGTCTTGCAGACGATCATCTACCGGCCACCAGCTCCACCTTGACCGCCACGTGGGCAGGCGCAGCCGCCTTGGCTATTCCCGTGAGCCGCTCCACGTTGACGTGGGAATCGGCGGGAACGTCGAGCTTTACCGACAGCGAAGGGCAAGGCGAGCCGGGAAGCTCCGCCCCTCCGTGAGTGGAGGAGTACGAGACCCCGCCGGAATCGCTGAGCTCGGGGTCGATACCGGCGTAGATCCTGACCTGCTCCCTGAGGCCGTTCAGAGTGCCGCGCGTCCGATAGAGGGGTATCGCTCTCCTGACCAGCTCGCGCTTGCGCTCCTCGCTCCATGTCTCGTCCAGGGTCACCGCCACCCAGTTCGCCAGCCACTCCAGGAAGTCCTGGGGCGCCAGGCGCGGATCGAAGTAGGCGTCCAGACAGTCGAGGACCAGGTGGACGGGGGCGAAGACGGTGTCCAGCGCTTCCACCAGCTCCACCAGGAATGCGTCCTCCTGCAGCACCCCGGGCAGCCTCTCCCGGGTGGCCAAGGGCATCTCCAGCCCCTCTATTGCTGCTCTCACTTTGCGACCCCCCTGCTCACTGGACCCTATCCAAGGCGGATCTGGTGCTCGAAGGGATAGAGGAGGGTGTCCGGCCCGATCTCCACCTTTTGGGTGGCCGCGGACCGGGTGCCGCTGATCGGATCGGCAATGAAGAGGCGGACGTCGCTGACCTCCAGGACGCCGGGCACGGATTGCAGCTGGGCGAAGACCTCGCCGGCGTGGAGGGTCCGCCCCAGCGGCCAGCCGGTGCCGTCGGGTCCGCCTTCGAGAGGGGAAAGAAAGCGGTATACCCGCTCCTCGGCATCCCTGAGCACGCGGTCGGGGTCGGCGGTATTGGTCGCCTTCAGCATGGCCACCACCGTCACGCCCTGGTAGTTCGGCGGCTCGATCATGACTCGCGCACCAACCGTGCGGCGCTCGTCCAGATACTGGGAGATCGCCCTGAGCGACTGTTCGTTGGGCGCGAGCGAGCCGAAATCGATGCGTCCCGCCGAGTCGGTGTCCACGGCCGGAACCACCAGGACGGTGACCGAACCCTCCCCGCCTTCACGCTGGGTAGGAATGCAGTGGATGCGCGCCATCTCCGGCGCGGCCTCCCTCGAAAGCACCTCGTAATCGTCGGCTGTCACAGCCCGCGCCAGGGACTTCAGCGAGATGGGGCCTCTGATCTTCGCCTCCTCCAGGTCCTCCCCGTCCACCCCGCCGGTGGCGGAGATCCTGTTCTCCACTCGGGCCACGAAAGGAATCGGGTTCTTCAGGAGGGTTATGGAGCGCGCCTGGACGTTACCCCGGCGGCCGCCTCCGCTCTGGTAGCGGCGGATCCTTATCGGCGCATCCTTCGCCGGCACCGCCCCGTAGCTCTTCAGCCTGCCGTCGGCGTCCCTCACGGCCGGGCCGAAGATGACCTCGCTCGAGGAAATGTCGAAGATGAAGTGAGGCGAGTCCGGCCCGCTCTGGGAGAAGTCCGTGACGGCCTCCCACTCCTGCCATCCCGCCTCGCCGCCCACCTCGACCACGACCGGGCCGTCGGGCCGGACCACCGGGGAGTTCTCGAGCGCGAAGCGCTGACCGGGCGTGCCGGTGGAATAGCCCAGGAGTTCGTCGTCATGCGTCTCGGCGTTGATGACCCCCACCGTTCCACCGATGGTCGAAACCGAGAGGGCCTGGATGCGCGGGGACGAGGAGTAGAAGGGAAACTCGGCGGAGGGCTCGGTGATCCTGCAGCGGATCCAGCCGGCGCGCTCGCCGCTCAACAGCGCGGCGGAATGTGAGCGCGGGATGTGGATGGCGATGTCTCCCGGCTTGTTCAAGCCTCCGGTCGAATCACTCTCCACCTCGCAGGACTTCCAGCCGTTGCCGTCGAAGGCCTCCCATACCAGCGGAGGATTGTCCGGGTTGACGCCCACGCCCTCGATCCGGCAGTTGAAGCGGAGATTGATGACGTTGGAGGGAACCGCGGCGGGCAGCCCGATCAGGAGCGACTCGCCCGGAACCGGCGGGTCCGAGAAGGCGGCAAAGGACTGGCGCGAGAGAACCGAGGTCCGGTCGGTCTCCTGGCCGGAAGCCGAAACCGTGGACGCGGAGGCGACCGAGGAGGGGATGATCTGCAGATCCTCGACGGTCTCGAAGACTATCGGCTGGGAGGACGAGCTCTGCCGCTGCGTCGAGGTGCGGGTCCCTCGTGGAATGGTCATGATGTCGGCCTGCGGAGCCGAGAGCCAGAAGGTGACCTCGGAGGTGGCGGCGTTGGGCGGGAAGAGCTGCACGCCGAGCAAGTCGAGGAACTTCAGGTAGATCTTGTCAGGCACCCGGTTGAGGCGATAGAGCAGCAGGTCCGTCATGTAGGCGAAGGTCTCGATCAGGGTGACGCCGGGGTCCGAGACGTTGTGGTCGGTCCAGACGCCGCTGCGCCTCTGGACCATCCGCTTCGCCTCGTCGACCAGATCCTGGAATCTCCGGTCATCCAAATTTGGTGATGGTAGTGCCATCTCTCGCCTTTACCTGCTCTCACTCATTGCACGGCCCGCCCGTCACTCGCGTCCGATGACGTAGAACGGGAAGACCAGATTCCTCGGGTCGTTGGTCCCCTTGATCAGGTAGGTGATCCCGATGTAGAGGACTTCGGGGGCGTCGGTGTCGTAGGAGACGTCGACGTCCTTGACGGTTACTCGCGGCTCCCAGCGGGTCAGGGAGCTGCGCACCTCCTGGGCGATCATCCCCGCGGTCTCGGGGTTGGCGACCGCGAACACGAAGCGGTGAAGGTCGCATCCGAACTCCGGGCGCATGGGGCGCTCCCCCGGGGAAGTCGCCAGGACGATGCGCATGGCCTCTTCGAGTTCCTCCACGCCGGCCGAGAGGTCCACGCCGCCATCGGGAGTGAGCCTGACCGGATAGGACCATCCGCTGCCGACGAATTCGAAGCTCATGATGCGGCCCCCTCTGCGCCCCGGCTAAGCAAGGGAGATCTCCGGCGCATCGACACTGACCGTCGCTCCACCAATGGTGACGTCCTCCTCGCCCACCACGGCGATCGAGCCGCCCAGCACGTTCACGCCCTCCTCGCCGGAGATGGTCACCGACGGGGCGGTGAGGGTGAGCTCCTCCTCGGCCTGGATGGTGATGGTCCCACCGCTCACCATCACCTGGCCCTCGGCGGCCCGGATGGTGATCATGTCCTCGGTGCCGTTGATGGCGATCTGAAAAGTCCCTTCGAGGTCCTGCATACGCACACCCATCGACTCGGGGTTGTCGTCGATCATGAAGGAGTACTCGTGAGAGACGATGCGACGCTGCATCACTTCGCCGAGGTCGGAGACCATCAGCTCGGGCGAGCTCGGCTTGTTCTCGGCGCTCCAAAGGCCGCCGAGCACGTAGGGGTGGTTTATGTCGCCATTGGCAAAGGCGCACAGAACCTCGGTGCCGACCTCGGGCAGGAAGACGGTTCCGCTCTCCTCGCCAACCGAAGGCTGCACCACCGGCACCCAGTCGCTCTGATGCGAGGGGTCGAGCCACATGAAGCTGACCTGGACTCGTCCCTGCATCTCCGGATCGGCCAGCGAGGTCACCACGCCGGGCGCGACTCCCGCCATCTGACGCGGAACCGGAGCCGAATCGGGGCCCACCAAGTCGATCAGGGAGGATCCCGTTCTGCCGGCCAGCGAGAAGTCCACCTGGTACCCGAACTCCGGTGAGACGGTGTGCGTGGCCTCGCTGATGAGGTAGGCCCCGTCGAAGGGAATGCCGGCCATGGCTACGCGGGCGATATCTCCGGCCACCATGTTGGGGTCGCCGAGTGCGGTGCCGTGCATCTGGTAGGCCAGTCCGGCCAGGTAGTCGGCTATGGACTCGGCGTAGAGTTCAGCGGTCGACTCCGAGCCCACCGAAGGGTCGGCGACCACCATCTGCTCCACTCCGCCCAACTGGGCAAGTTCGGCGTTGGGCAGGGTGGGGAGCGCGGAATCGGTCTCCAGGACGCCCACCCCGTCGGCCAGCAGCTCCTCCTGCACCGACCATCCGGTTACATTGACCTCCTGGGCCTGGGCGGCCGCGGAGACGCGGCCGGTGAAGCGGACCAAGTTCTTGCCCAGCACGAGAAGGTTGGGAACCATCGGCTCCTCGTAGCTCTCGTACGGCTCGGGACCCTCCTCCGCCGGCGTGGGCGGGGTGAAGAAGAACTTGCCGCCGCTCATGTAGGCGATGTAGCCCACCCGCTTGGCAAGGTACTGGATGTAGCTCCAGTCGTCGATCGCGGGCTTGACTATGACCGG
>JAKAEN010000226.1 GCA_021818355.1 Actinomycetes bacterium
CACCGTTGGCGCCCTCCAGTGTGGCGAGCGGGACTTTGGAGCTCACGGGCTTCACGTATTGGAAGTCGATGCCGCCGCTCCCGGCGAGCTGGCCACCGCAGTAGTGGATATGCCCGGCGGGCGGTTCGAAACGCTCCCCGGACGGAGCTACGCCCTGGGTGGCGGCCTGGCTGGAACTCTTGACGGGTGGGGCGACCGGATTGAAGTAGCCGGGCAGGACCACGATGCCCACTCCGAAGGCGGCGCAGACGTTGTTGAAGGCGACTGCGGCGGCCGGTGTGACCTTTACCAGGGTGCCGTCTGTGGAGACGCCCGCCAGGACGCTCGGGACCCTCGCTATCAAGCCCGCGGCATTGCCGACTTTCTGGGAGATGCCCATCTGATCACGATGGGCCGCGGTCGCGAAAGCCGAGTAGAGCACGGTCAAGGTGACCACCAGGGCCATCGCAGCGGCCGTGGTGAGGATATGCCGGGTTGACCTGGATCCCTGCTCGTTCCCCTCGTGCAATGGACAAGACCCCCGCCGGCCGGCCCGAGGGCCGGTCTCAGCCCCCCAGGAAGGCCATAGGGTCGGCTGAGAATGCCTTCAGGCAGCCCTTGGCGCAGAAATAATACGTGCGCCCTTCGAACTCGCTGTGCAATGACGACTCTACCGCCGCCACCTCCATTTGGCATACCGGGTCGATGGCCACCTCCGGCGCCGGCAGAGCCTCGGTCCGGGGACGCAGGGAGATCATCTCGGCGAGTATGGAGACGGCGATCTCGCCAGGCGAGGCGGCTCCGATGTCGAGGCCCGCCGGGGAGTGCACGCGGGCCAGATCGTCAGGGCCGAGCTCCATCGCCCCGAGCACCCCTTCGGCGCGCCGTCGGCTGGCCACCAGGCCGATGTAGGGGACTCCCGCCTCGAGCGCCTCGGTGATGACCGCCTCCTCGTCGAAGCCGTGGGTGGCCACCACCACCGCCGAGGTCTCCTCGGCGATCCTCTCGCCGGGAACCCCTTCCATGGTGTCGAAGCCGAGCGCCTCCGCTCCGGCGCGGAGCGTCACCGCGATCGGGCTGGTCCCGTAGACGCACACCAGCGGAGCGGGCAGCGTTGGCTCCAGGAACATCTCCAGCGTCCCTCCGGAGAGGCATGGATTGGAGACACGCACCACTCCCTCGGGGGCGGGCCCGGCGTCGGCGTCGGGAGCGATGAGGAGCATGCGCGGGCGCCGGTCAGCCAGGCTGCGCAACGACTCGGCCCGCACCGTGGCCTGGGCGCAGGACCCGCCCACGAATCCCTCGATGCTCCCGTCGGCCAGCACCACCGCCGAATCCCCCGGCTTTGCGCTGGTGGGGGCCTCGGCGCGAAGCACGGTGGCGAGCACGAAGGGCACGCGCTTGGCGCGCAGCTCGCTCGCTCTCGCCACCAGGTCCAGCCTGCTCATTGGATCGCCAGGTCAGTTCGCATAGGGCTCCCATGCATCGCCCTCCACACCTGTGCCGGCGTAAGGGGCATGTCGGCGTGCTTCACGCCGAAGGGCGCGAGCGCGTCGATGACCGCGTTCACCACGGCGGGCGGCGAGCCCACGGTCGCGGACTCCCCCACCCCTTTCAGCCCCAGCGGGTGATGAGGCGAGGGGGTTACGGTCTCCCCCGTCTCCCAGCTCGGGCACTCCAAGGAAGTGGGGATGAGATAGTCCATGAAAGAGGCGCCCAGGTTGTTGCCGTCCTCGTCGAAGGCGATCGCCTCCATGAGCGCCATTCCCACTCCGTCGGCCAGGCCCCCGTGCACCTGGCCCTCCACGATCATGGGGTTGATGCGCGGCCCGCAGTCGTCGACGGCGATGAAGCGGCGCACGTCGACCTTGCCGGTTCCCGGATCGACGTCCACCACGCAGATGTAGGCGCCGAAGGGATAGGTCAGGTTGGGCGGGTCGTAGACGCAGCTGGCATCCAGGTGGCCTTCCACGCCCTCGGGAAGCTCGAGGGGGCCGTGTGCCGCCAGCGCCACCTCCTGAATCGTCTTGGAGGTACCGGGGTCGCCCTTCACATGGAAGCTTCCCCGGTCCCACTCCAGGTCCTCGGGTGCGCACTCCAGCATGGCCGCGGCGATGATCCGCGCCTTGTCGACGATGCGCCGCGAGGCCACCGCGGCGGCGGCGCCGGAGACCGGCGTCGAGCGCGAGCCGTAGGTGCCAAGGCCGAAGGGGGTGTTGTCGGTGTCGCCGTGGACCACCTCGACGTCCTCGGCGGGGATGCCGGTAACCTCGGAGACGATCTGGGCGAAGGTGGTCTCGTGCCCCTGTCCCTGGGTCTGGACCGAGAGCCGGACCACCGCCTTGCCGGTGGGATGCACACGCACCTCGCAGCCGTCGGCCATACCCAGCCCCAGGATGTCCATGTGCCGCTTGGGCCCCGCTCCCACCGTCTCGGTGAAGAAGCTGATGCCGATGCCCATCAGCTCGCCGCGGGCGCGCTTCTCGGCCTGCTCGCGTCGCAGCTCGTCGTAGCCGGCGATGTCCATGGCCAGCTGCAGGGCGCGCGGGTACTCGCCCGAGTCGTACTCCCATCCCGTGGGGGTGACATGGGGGAACTGCTCGGGGCGAAGGAGGTTCTTCATGCGCAGCTCGGCGGGATCCGCCCCCAGTTCCTGGGCGAGGCGGTCGACCATCCTCTCCACCAGGTATACGGCTTCGGTCACCCGGAAGGAGCACGCATAAGCAACACCGCCCGGCGCCTTGTTGGTGTAGACGCCCCGCACGTGGCAGTGGGCGGCGGCGAGATCGTAGGAACCGGTGAAGACATGAAAGAAGCCGGCCGGGAACTTGGTGGGCTGGGCGGTGTTGTTGAAGGCCCCGTGATCGGCGAGCACGTCGACGCGCACCCCGAGGATCTTGCCCTCCCGGGTGGCCGCGATCTCTCCGCGCATGTGGTAGTCGCGGGCGAAGGAGGTGCTCATCAGGTTCTCGGAGCGGTCCTCCATCCACTTGACCGGAGCCTTGGTCAGGATCGAGCCCACGATGGCCAGGACGTATCCCGGATAGATGCCCACCTTGTTGCCGAAGCCGCCACCGATATCCGGGCTGATCACCCGGAGCTTGTGCTCGGGGAGGCCGGCCACCAGTGCGTACAGCGTGCGGTGCGCGTGCGGCGCCTGCGTCGTCGACCAGATGGTCAGCTTCTGATCGATGGGATCCATCCAGGCCACCGCCCCGCAGGTCTCCATGGGCGCGGGATGCACGCGGGGATAGAGCATCTCCTGGGCCACGACCACCTCCGCCTTGGCAAAGACGTCGTCGCAGACCGACTTGTCGCCCGCCTCCCAGTCGAAGATGTAGTTGTCCTTCTTGCCCTCGATGTCGTCCCTGATCACCGGGGCGTCGGGATCCAGGGCGCGCTTGGCGTCCACCACCGGGGGAAGGACCTCGTAGTCCACCTCGATCAGTTCGAGCGCGTCCCTGGCGGAGTAGCGGTCCTCGGCCACCACGAAGGCGACCTCCTGGCCCTGGAAGCGCACCTTGTCCGTCGCCAGCACCGCGACCACGTCGTGGGAGAGGGAGGGGATCCAGGCCAGGTTGAGGGTCTCCAGCGTGGCTCCGGTGACCACCGCCTTCACCTTGGGATGGGCCTCGGCCGCCGAGGTGTCGATGGAGCGGATTCGCGCGTGGGCGTGCGGGCTGCGCAGTATCGCCCCGTGCAGCATCCCGGGGAGGCGGAGATCGTCCACGTAGTTGCCCTTACCCCTGAGGAAGCGCGCGTCCTCCTTGCGCAGCATCCTCCCGAAGCCGACGTGAGCCTTGCCTTCCTCGACCGTGGTCATGCGATCACCCCTTCGCTCTCGCCGGCCCCTTGCGGATGCTCGGCGGCCCATCGGACGGCCCGGACGATGTTCTCGTAGCCCGTGCAGCGGCAGATCTGTCCGGAGATCGCCTCGCGGATCTCGGCCTCGCTGGGGTCGGGATTGTGGTCGAGCAGCCAGCGGGAGGTCATCATCATTCCCGGCGTGCAGAAGCCGCACTGCAGCCCGTGCATGCGCATGAAACCCTCCTGGACCGGATCAAGGCCGGATGCGCCCTCCAGGCCCTCGACCGTCCGCACCTCGTGCCCATCGGCCATGGCCGCCAGCACGGTGCAGGACTTCACCGGCTTGCCGTCCAGCCAGACCACGCACACCCCGCAGTTGGTGGTGTCGCAGCCCCAGTGGGTGCCGGTCAGGCCCAGGGTGTCGCGAAGGAAGTGCACCAGCAAGGTGCGCCCCTCCGCCTCGGCGGCCATGGGGCTGCCGTTCACGGTCATCTCGATCCTCATCTTGCGGCTCCTCCCGTAGCCCTGGCGTAGGCGCGCGAGAGCGCCCGCTCGGTCAGCACCGAAACCAGGTGGCGCTTGTAATCCTCGGGCCCTCGCTGATCGGCGTGAGGGTTGCACTCCCTGCCCGCCTCGGCGCCGGCCGCGGCGAAGAGCTCGGCCGAGCCCTCCTTGCCAGTGAGCAGGGCTTCGGCCATTGGTGCCCGGAAAGCCTCGGCGCCGACGGCCGCCAACCCGATCCTTGCGGAGGCGATCGCCGCCCCCGACACCTGCACCATCGCTCCGGCCGCGGCGATCGCCCAGTCGCCGACGCGCCTCTCGACCTTCTCGTAGGCGCTGCTCGCGCCGGGGCGGATCGGGATCCTGACCTCGGTCAGGATCTCGTCCGGCTCGACGACGGTCGTGTAGGGGCCGGTGTGAAAGGAGTCGATGCCGACGCTCCGCTGGCCGCGGGGTCCGCGTA
>JAKAEN010000012.1 GCA_021818355.1 Actinomycetes bacterium
GAGATCTCGGCCGTGACGCGCACCCCCTGGAGCGGCAGCGGGCGGCCCTCCGGCGCGGCGTACGCGCCCGGGCGCGGTTCGGCGACGGCGGTCTGGGTTCTCACTCGGTGTCTCCTTTCTCGACGAGGTCGCGCAGCGCCCGCGCCAGGGCGGCCAGCTGCGCGGCGGACAGCGGCGACCGGTTGCCGGCGACGTGGAGCTCGTAGTCGGCGAGCAGCGGCTGCCGCATCCACGTCCGGCCGGGCACCGCGGCGCCCGCTGTCACATTCGCGGCGGACGAAGCCGCGGCATCGCCCCGGCGCGGCTCCCGCCGGCCGGCGCCGCGCGCCGGCGAGGTCCGGGCCGCCAGCCGCGCGCGGATCGCCTCGAGCGGTACCCCCTGCTCCTGCCAGGACTTGATCTGCATCAGGCGCGCGAGGTGCGCCTCGGTGTAGTGGGCGCCGCGGCCGAGGCCCACGGGCGACTCGAGCAGCTCGCCCTGGACGTAGAAGCGGACGGCCCGGCGCGACACCCCCGCCGCCTCCGCCAGCGACCCGATCGAGAACGTCCGTGCGCCATCCATGCTTCTAAGATAGCACTCACTGTCGCATTGTCAAGTGTCGCATTAAGAGGCAGGCGCATCATCCTGGCCTCTCACTCTGCGTGGGCCGACTGCAGGGGACTAGGTCAGCACGACTTGCCTTCGCCCCGCGGGGCCCCGGTTTGGAGACTCTGATTCTCGGATTTGCTACCTCGCTGCTAGTCCCTTCTGCGAGGCTTCTTGTGTGCCTTCACTCCCTGGTCCATGAAATAGTCCAGCAAGAATTCAGCTAGTTGTTTGTTGGTGTAGACGCGGGTGTCGCTGCCACGCCAGATGGACGAGTCATCCGACGATAACAAATCGAAGTCGAACTCCATCTTCCGAAGCATCGGCGGTGTGTCGATCTGTATGACTCCTGGCATTGGCGGCTGCCCTCCCCAAAGTTCCACCCTCAACTTGGCGCCATCGAGCGTATTTGAGGCCTGCGGGTGCCACTCCACGGTGAGGCCGAGGCCAAACCCCACGATGACGACCTGCCGGCCGCCAGATTTCAGGCTCATGGGAATCGAACTCGTGGACTCTGTGATCGCCCCAAGTACCTGCTCGATCTCCGTCCGAAGCGCTCCAAACTTGTCAGCCGCAGCCCTAACCCCGGCGGTTGAGTTCAGGAATTGCTTCCGGTGAGCTTCGAACTTGAGAGACTGATCGAGCCGCGCCGCACGCTCAATCACGCTCTCCTCGTGTGGCTCCCCGCCCATTTCCTGAACCCGCGCCTCAATGACACCTGCGGCACCTTCTAGCCCCCAGCGCCTCAACCCGATCCACAAGCGGTTCTTCGGCAGCCACTCTGGACACGCCGGGGACTCATCCAAAGGAATGAACAGGGCGAAGTCGTAACCATGGTCGTGACCCCGGTTTCGGATGGCTGTCTCTTCGACCCTACTCCAGGGAGTCCTGCCCCAGCCGTCGCGATAGAGAACCACCACGGTCCTGGCCTTCTTTCCAAAAACCTCATTGAAGGTCAACTCCCCATCAGTTCCGGCAATCTCCTTCTGTCTCTCAGAATAGAGGAAGGTCTTCAGCCGGCCCCGCAGCAGTTCGTCAAGCCGCGTCGCGAGTGGCTCATCTTTCACGACGAAGGAAAATGCAACGTCGTATTCGTACTGGTTGGCATCCATTGGAGCCTCACGTGAGCGCTTCGACACCAAAAGCTCGTCTGTCCCCCGCCGCCGAGGCCGATCGATTACTCTTGCGAGCATCACAGGTGGCCGACGGCTCTCGGGTCACTTCACTCCTTCTCAAAGCCCTGACTGGTGAACTTCAGCGTGCGGCTGTTCTCCGTCACGGTCCGCACGACGTTCTCCGGGGTGCCACCCGGTAGGGTCGCCTCGATCTCCAGGGTCACACGCACGGTTGCATTCGGCAGACCGCCGAGGTGAGCGATAACCTCGTCGGCGATCTTCGCCGCGTCACGCCCGACACGGATGGGGTCAAGCTGAACGGTGCCGTGGAAACGCCGAAGAACGGCAGCCGGCACTGGAACAGGCTCCACGTCGCTGCCATCGGATCCGTCACCTCCTGAGCCCCCATTGCCGCCGCCATTGCGAGCCCTTTCGCCACCATCGGGCCCCGGTGTTGGGGTCTCAGCGGTTACCTGCTTTCTGGCCACCTCCGGCTTCACCAGCAGGCCGTCTTGGAGCGATGCAGCGGGCACGTGTTGCCCGCAGCGAAGGCCCCGGTAGCGTGACGCGGCTTCGTCGTAGCTGTCGGCATAGGCGAAGCTGTCGCTCTCCCATGTCAACAGATCCAATCCGCTCGATGCCGCCTCCATGAGAACCTGGGAGTCGGCCAGCCGAGGTAGGTACGGGTAGCGCGCGAAGTCTTCGGCAAGCTGCTTCACGCTGACGTGGTTGCCACGCCACAACGGAATGCGGTCCAGCTCCATGCGCAGGCGGGTCCCGGCCAGGGAGGTGATGAGCAACTCGTCGCTCCTGAGCTTCTTGCTGGCGCGGACCGCCAGGGCGTCGTGGCCGGACAGTCGGGACGCCTGCCACTCGACAGGCGCCTGCGGCGACGCCTGCACCGGAACCAGGAGCCACTGGTACGCCTCGGGGAGGCGGGCGGCGACAATGCCATCGGCAGATTGCTTCTGGGCCTCAGCCTGCTTCAACTGGTGTGTGGACAGGTCGAGGGCGTCCTTGTCGGCGAGGATCGACTCCCACGCCAGGAAACGGCGGACGGCCTCATCAAGGTCCTGCAACCGGCTCTTGTCCACGGCGAGGAAAACAAGTGTATTGCGGAAGAGGCGCGGGGTGGTGCCGCGGTATTCGAGGATGGCTCTTGCGGCCACCTCGGCCGGATTGCCGGCCTCCTTGCTGTAGGGGTGGTCAACGCTCAGTACGACCAGTCGAGCGTCCGCGTCGTCGGGCACGTCCGCACTGGTCTGCGGCATCGGGTGGATCCGCCGGAAGTCCCCGGCCTTTCTCAAATCAACTCGCAGACGGTCGTCGATCTCCTTGGTGACGGCATCAGGGTCTCGCTTCAACTGGTCTGCGCGGTCCTCGGCGAGCTTGGTCACGGTTGGCTGGGTCGAGTACCAGTAGCGCGGGCCATCCTGGTAGAGATACGTGGCCGCGGTCGCGAGGCGGCGCAATGCATCGCCGAAGACCGCCGGCGATTCGCCCGGCATCACACAGCCGAGCTTGATCCGGCGGTCCTCGATACCGCGGTGGGCGGCCGTAGCGGTTGGCGCCGAGCCAAGGTAGACGGTACGTGCGACGCGCCGGCACGCGGCATACTTGCCCAAGTTCGGAAGGTCCCGGTCGAGCTGGAGCGGCAAAGCACTGGGCCCATCCACGTCCTTCTCGATCACGGGCACCCAGTTGTCGGAAAGGTACCGCGTCAGCTCGAACTGGACCCGCGTATCGTCGATTGGAATCATCGAGGGAAGGATGAGAGGGTTCTTGTCGCCCCTTTCCCACAGGCAATAAATGACCGCCGCCATCAACCGCAAGACGCCGCGCGTGCGCTGGAACTTCACCAGCGTGGACCAGTCGTTGTAGAGACGGTCGAAAATCTCCGGGTGGATCGGGTACGCCGCCTTGAGCCGCGTCTCGTACTCCGACTCCCGGCAGTCCGGCGGGAACTCCTGCTGCTGCGTCCGGTAGAAGTCGTAGAACGCCTGGGCCACCGTGTCTCGTGCCACGAACTGCGCCTTGTCGACGAGCGGCTCGCACAGCCGCCGGCGCACGATCTCGAAGCCTTCCTCGGCGCTCGCCGGCCGCCACGAAGCCTCAACGCGCCCGACCGCGTTGCGCAGCCGGTTCAACGCCGCGCGCCCGCGCTCCCCACCCACCTCGACATCGTCGGCCACCGCGTGCGGCGAGCCCGTCGTATCGGAGGCCGGCAAGCTGATGACGATCAGGCAGTTCTTCGCGTCCTTGGCCGACTCGGTTAACACCTGGGCGAACGTGAAGTGGGTCTCGAAGCTGCCGGCCGGCAGGTCGCTCTGGTCGTGGAGCTGGCGGGCGTAGGCAACCCACTCGTCGATGAGGATCAGACACGGCCCGTATTGGTTCATCAGCTCGCGCAGAACGTCGCCGGGGCTTGTGGCCCGCTCGTCATCGGCCTGAATTCGACTGAACGCCTTCTTTGCCTCCTTGGCTCCTCCGGCCGCAAAGCCGAGCTGCCACGCCAGCTCGCCCCAGAGCGTGCGCACCACCGTACCGTCGGCCTTCGTCACCGGGTTTCCCGGCGAGATCTTGTTGCCGACCAGGACGACACGCCGGGCCGCCGGGAGCTTCTCGACGCCCGCCTCCTTGAGCACCGCATCCACGCCCGCCAGCTCGGTGGGGTTGGCGCCGGAGAAGAGGTGGTAGAGCGCCAGCATCGAGTGCGTCTTGCCGCCGCCGAAGTTGGTCTGCAGTTGCACCACCGGATCGCCGCCGACTCCGGCAATGCGTCGCACCGCGCCGACCAGCAGGCGCCGGAGGCTCTCGGTCAGGAACGTCCGCCGGAAGAACTCGGCCGGCTTCCGGTACTCATCGCTGCCTTCGCCGAGGTAGACCTGCCACAGGTCGGCTGCGAACTCCGCCTGCTGGTAGCGCCCGCTCGCCACGTCCTTGTGCGGGGTTACCACCTCGCGCCACGGCTTGAGGGCGCCCGCGGCCTGGCTCTCGATGGCGGCGCCGGCGGTCTTGCGCTTCTCGCTGCGCACCTGCTCATCGAAGCGCACGCGCAGAAGCTCCATCTTCATCTTCTCGACCTCGTCCGCCTGCGGCGCCGACACCGCAGTCAGGAGCCGCGAGGCAGAGTCGAGGGCACGGTAGGCGTCGTCGGTCGAGAACGGGTTCTGGTGAGCCCACCTGTTGCGCACCTCGCGCAGCTCGCTGACCAGCGTCCGCTCCGCCTGCCCGAGCGTGTTGCGGAACACCTCGTTCCAGCGCCCCCACAGCGCGGCCAGCACGGCGGCGATATCCCAGCGCGCCTCGCTCTCGTTGGAGAAGAAGCTGAGCTGCTGCGGCGGCAGCGCCTGCTTGAGCTCCTCGAACCACCGCTGCTGATACTGCGCCTTCAGCTCGCGCTCGACGAACGGCTGCAGCCCGTCCTTGAGGAGGTCAAGCGCCTTGCCGACGCGTTCGTGGTTGGTAATGGCCATGTCACGGCTCCTTCACCTTCCCATTCCTGGCGGCCAGAGCTGGCCGCTGACGAGAGTTAACTCCCATTGTTACCTAAAGCTTTGGCGGCCTTGCCTACCAATTGCAACGTGACCCACGACAGTATCTTAGGCAGTATGCTCCGATCGTTGTCCTCGCGTACCCAATCGTTTTTCAACCCCACAGAACAAGAGGCGGGCGGCGGAAGCTCCGCGACCGGTGCGACAGCGCCGGCGCCACCGGCCTGCGTCATCAGGCGCCGCCAGCAGGAAGGGTTTCAGCCTCGCCGCGAGGCGCCAACCCCTCGATCGCACTGATCAACACCTGAAAGCTCCGTGAGCGGTTCTCCCGGGTCAGGGTCTGCGCCATCCGCCTCGCCCCGGAAACCTTTTGAAATTCGTCCACCAGGGCGACGAGCGCTCGAGCCGGATGATCGACCGTGTCGGGATCGCGAAACCGGGCTCGACGCCCGATCGCGCACAACTCCTCGCGGCCGAACGCCTGCGCGAGTGCGTCCGGCGCGCCGAGGTACCACGCCTCGAGCTCTTGGCAGGCGATTCGCACCAGTGTGTCGTCACGCCGGCCTTCCCGGGCCAACGCAGCCAACCGACGCTTGACCTCGCGACAATCGCTTCCGTCGTTGTCACGCACGACCACGAACCTGACGCCGGGCTCGCGCCAGGCCCTGAGCTTGCGCGGGACGCTCCGCTCAAGGTCCTGTTTCCCTTCGTGGGACACACAGAGGAACCGTAAGCTGGGGAAAAGCCTGGGGAGCAACCCATCGAGCAGAACCTTCATCGAAAATTCTTCCAACAGGAACACCACTCGGCTCATCGCAAACCCGCGCCTTCGAACAGCCCTTGCCGCCAGAGCGCTCCCGGCAAGTCTCCCTCGGCTGTGAGATTCCTCAGTGTCTCGCTGTCGCTGGCGCGGTGGATGGTCGTGAAGCCGTCCTGTTTGGTCAGCCAGTAGACTTCATCCAGCTGTGCCCCGTTAAGGAAATCCGGCGAGTGGGTGGAGACGAACACTTGTCCGCCGCGTCGGGCGTAGTCGCGAAACTCTTCGACCAGCTCATGCAGCAGTTCGGGGTAGAGCTGGTTTTCGGGCTCCTCGATGGCAAGCAACGGGTGCGGCTTGGGGTCGTACAGCAGGACCAGGTAGGCGAACATCTTGATCGTGCCGTCGGAGACGTAACGGGCGATAAACGGATCTTTGAAGCTCCCGTCCTGGAAGCGAAGGACGAGGCGCCCGTCCTCGGTCGGTTTGGCTTCGACCCGGTTTACTCCCGGGACGCGTTGCTTCATGACTTCGAGGACGCGCTCGAAGCGTTCACGGTGGCGCTCGTAGAGAAACTGCGCCACCTGGGCGACGTTGTCCCCGCGCGATGAGAGATGCTCGGCGTACCCGGCCTCCGCACTGGGTCGAGCGTCAGTGATGTGAAAGTCGGAGATGTGCCAATTCTCGATCAGATTGCGGAACTCAGCAACAACGCGAAACTCCTTAAACTGGCCCAGTCCCTTGATGGCGAGCCCGGAGGGATCGTCCAAGACGTACTCCCGGCGCTCCTCGATCGCCCCTTCCCGGCCGTACGCCGCCTCATTGGTGATCGCCGTCCCATGACCGCGCGAGAAGTTGACGAAATGCCAGGGCTTCCCCTTCTGCCCGCGACGGAACTTCAACACTTCGCGCTCGACCACCGGCACGCCGCGATCGTCGGCAATGTCGAGCCGATAGGTGGCAAGGCGACCGCCACTCTCGCGAAACTTCACCGTGATGCCGATCGGACCCTTCTCCCCGCGACTCACCAACTCTCCGAACCCCCCCCGACGGGACACAGCCTGCGCGACGTTGTGAGCCAGCGATTCCTTGAGGAAGCTGAAGACGTCGAAGAGCGTCGTCTTCCCCGACCCGTTGGCGCCGACCACAACCGCCAGCCGTGGCAGATCGCGCAGGGTTGCGCCCCTGAACAAGCGGTAGTTTCGGATCTCAATTGCTTCGATCTGCATGGCCTACTCCTCTTCGAACATTATCCTCTGAACCGGGGACGAAACGGCGCCTTCGCGGGCGAGGCGCGTGATCTCGGGCCAGGATTGGACGAGGGCGTTGTACGAGAGCGCCTCGGGGGCGCGCTTCTTGCGCTCGCACAGGGTGTAGAGGCGGTAGCACAGTTCGCGGGCGGCCTCGGCCTTGCTGCCGAGTTTGGCCACCAGGGCGGCCGCCGCGCCCTCCCCGCCGGCCTCGAGAACACGGACGAGGTGGTGAACGATTTCCCAGGCCGTGAGGCGCCTGTCTGTCTCCGGGTCCCAGTCTTGGGGCAGCTCGGCCGGTTTGAGCAGCCGCACCTTGCCCTGGCCCGCGGCCAGGATACCCGCCTCGACCATGCCCGCGACGCTGGTGTTCTTGGACTTGGAGAGCTGTTCGGCTGTCCCGAACTCACCTTCACCGAAACCCGACTGCTCGAACCAGGCGAGCGCCCAGCGGGTGTCGGCGTCGAAGTCGCCTTCCTGTTCGGCCAGCGCCTCATCGAGGGTCTGGTTGATGAGGGCCAAGGCGTCGCGCACCGAGAGCGGCTTGCCCTCGGCGTCGAGGATCTTGGCGAAGCGCGTGTAGACCGCCATGCCCGGGCCGATGGCCGCCTGTGCGAGGTCCACGGGCGCGATGTTGCCGCGCTGCAGGTTGGCGAGCGCCACGGGCAGTTCGGCCTTGAGCGCGGTGACGAACTCGCGGCGCGAGGCGGCGGGCGCATCGGCGGCGCGCGGGCGGCACACGAGGACAATGCTGGAGGCTAGGGCGTTGGCCTCGAGCCCTCGCATTCGTTGTGTCATTTCGGTCCGAATCGGCCAGGTGCCGGTGGTGGCAAAGCCAGCGTGAATCACCGCGTCAAGAAAGGTTTCCCAGCCGGTGCTCGATGTGCCTTCGGCGCTCTCGGTCTCCGACTGCTTGAAGGCGTAGTAGATGGTGACCGGGAACGCCGGATGTGCCTGTTCGGCGAGACGGTGCATGGCTTGCGTCATGCCGCCCAGGAAGAACGCCTCCGCCTTCTCCATTCCTCCGTGACGGCTCGGCGTAGCAACCAGCTCCTCGGCCTTGGGTACGGCAAGCGTGGCAAAGAGATCTGGGAACACGGGCTTTAGCGAGCGGCGCAACCAGACGTAGAAGAAGTCCGACAAGTCCGCGTATCCGATGTTGTCGTAATACGGTGGGTCGGTCGAGACGACTTTAGTTGCGGAAATGTTCTGAACCGCTGCGTCATCCTGTCTGCTCAGCCCGGAACCCCACCTCCCAATGTTCTCAATGGACTGGATCGTCCAATCGAACAGGTTGTCGAAACTCCCACCTTGGCCACTGAATGGATTTGCCTCTGGATAGTCCCAGACCATCGGGATGGCTTGACGACCGAACATGTTGCTCAGTTGCTGATTCGCACCTTGCCATCGTCCAAAGGTGCTCCAGTAGTCAGCGAAGCGGTCAACAGCAAACGCCAAGTACAGGGCCACGGCGTTGGCGTAGGCGGTGGCGGCGGTGCCATCGTCGGCGATGAGCTCACCGTCATCAGGTAGGCCCGCGCCCTTCGCATCGCCCTTGACCCGCTCGCGTGCCTCCTGCACTAAGGTGGAACACGCCGCCAGCGCCACGAGCTGGCGGGGAGAGAAGAGGTCGCTCCACTTTCTAAACCCGTAGTTACCAACACGAAAGCCGAGCGCCTGCTGGAAGAATTCGACATCAGGTTTCCACTCCGGCTTCGCGGCGCGCGCAGGGGCCTCCATCGGCTCTGTCGGCGGCAAATAGACCTTTCCGCGTTCGCCCTCGGCGACGATGGCCATGAGTCGCGCTCCGATGCGCCCCGCTTGGCCTTCGGCCTTGATGTAGTCACCCGAGATCGGTGTCCCCGACATCAGGCACCGAAAGTTCGCCCCCCGCGACAGTTTGGTCCCGTTCTTCGCTCCCTCCGCATCCTTCGGCTTGCCGACCTTGACCGTGAACCGGTAGCCGCCGTTTTCGATCACCGGCTCGACGTACGCCTCCTTGCCGGCCTTGGTCGAGAGCATGAACGTCGAGGCGAGCGGCACGTCCACGTTCGCGAACGCCGGGTTCGGGCTCTTGACCGTGCGCGCCCACAGCCAGGCGATCACCGTGAGCTGTCTGCCCACGTAGGGCTTCAGGTCAGGGCGCTCCTTGGCCATCTCGGCCGTGATCTCGACCTTGGGGTAGAGGTGGCCGATGCGCCTTTCGGCCTCGTCGCGCATCCACCGGCCGTAGTAGCGCACGTCTTCGGCCAGGCCCTGCGCGCCTTTCCACGACGCCAGGCTCTTCTCCTCCGCGGACTTTCCCTGCCACTCCGGGTTCACCGGCGGCTGCCCGGCGAACTTCGGCGGGATCTCGATCATCGCCTTGTTGATCAGCACCGCCACGGGGTTCAGGTCGCTGGCGTACGCCTCGAGGCCCAGCCGCTGCGCCTCCAGCGGCAGCGCGCCGCCGCCGGCGAACGGGTCGTGGAACGCCGGCAGCCTGGTGCGGTCGAATAGCTCCTTGGCGCGCGGGTGGTCGGCGTTCTCCGCACAGGCGCGCCGCCAGCTCGCCCAGATCTCGTCGCGCGCCCGCTGCAACACCGCCTCGTTCGTGGTGCTCTCCCACAGCACGAGGTCTTCGATGATCTTGAACAGCCGCTGCCGCTCCTGGTCGGCGAGGATGTCCTCGAGGGTCGGCTGGGGGCCAGGTTCGGGAGCGGCAGCTCCTGAGCCCTTGGCCTGTTGCGCCAGAGCACCGGCCTCCTTCCAGGCCTTCAAGCGAGCCGAAAACACCGCCTCCGCCTTCCGGAGCAGCGTCCGGTCACCGCGAAGCTCATCCACATAGGTCGAGGGGTCGTCCACCATCTGGGCGAAGATCACCGCGCGCGCCGCCGCCAGCGGCCGCCGCGCCCACCACAGGTGCAGCGTGGATGGGTGCCCATGCCGGATCGACTTCTCCCGCGCCGACGCCTTGTTGATCGCCTCCAGCGGCAGCGCCACTTCAATCAGCTTCTTGCGCATGCTTTCGCTCCACAATTGGGACGTGTGACGTTCGGCTACTAGCATGGCCCGCCTTACGGCCACGCCAGCGGACAATGGCGGTCCAGTACGTGGCCCGACCGACGAGTTCGACGACGCGGGTGAGCGACATCTTGTCGCTGAAGAACGTAGCCGCGTGGGCTAGGGGGTTTCTCAGGTACGCCTCTATCTCCCGGAGGTCACTTTCAAACCCATCGCCAAGATTGAAGGCCTTCGCAACAACTTCGCGCTTGTCGCAGAACTCTGTAAGCTCCGCAAGGCCCGAGGGCTGCTGGTGGAGCGCAGCCAGCTGGTGCTCCTTGTTCCTGAGCTTCTTTTGGCGGCTTTGGGTAAGATGCGCAATCCATCCGTCGTCGCTGAACGTTCTCCGAATGGCGGACAGCATTTCCATCTCAAGATGGGTGACGTGTGCGAAGAGCAGCAGCCTCACCGGAAGTTTGAGGAGGTCGCTGAGGGTAATGATGCCCTCGATCCCGTTGCCTCGAACCACTAGCAGGAACCTGCGGCCTGTTAAGGCGTTCAGAACACCTTCCAGGGGCGCCTCAGCGGCGACCAGCATGTTCCCGTTGAGGAGTTTCATTGCGCCCTGCACGGGTCCCTGCCTAATGCCACCTGCGCGATCAAGGATGCCAACGATCCGCCCATGGTCTTCAACCCCCAAAACATCAAACGTGGCCCAAGCGGAGGCCCCGAGGACCACAGCCACATCGTCCGTCGCGTGGCAGCTGGCGAGCGGAAAGGACGCAATGTGTCGGGCTTGCAGCCCATGTTCAAGGGCGGCCAGAGTGGTTGCGAGGATGTCTTCGCTGCCCGCCCCATATTCGAGCGCAAATTCAACTGCCATTGAAAGATTGACTGGGGCCTTCCGCGACCGTGTTTTCTTCGCCGGTTGACAGGCGTTGGGCGTCATGCGGATTCCCCGTTCACCGTCTCCAGGTCTGCAGCAGCCCTTGTTCCTGTCACACGACGGATCTCCTCCCACAAGCGTTCCTGCCGCCAATTGAGGAACGCCTCGTAGTCGTCGCACAGGAGCGGCGAGTCCGGGGCCGTTGGCAAGCCTTGGGAGCCGAGGATCGCGTCGAACGGGAAGCCAGGCGTTTTGCGGAGTTCCGCCAAGTAGGCCGACGGCGCGCGGTCACTGATCATCTCGTTGGTCGTGCGGTCGATGAGGGTGCGGTTGAGGACACAATCTCTTCGTCGAGCTGGCGTGACCCCGATCCGCTCCAGGTAGGCCGCCGGGAAGATGTGGTGATCGTCGATCGCCTCCTCGGCCATCAGCTTGCCGGTGATCACGGCTTGGGTGTGGAAATCGCGCGCTCCCCCTCCCGCGCCCAGCATCATGCACACGGTACCGCGGTAGATCGACCGTTGGCGCGGCGTGATGTCGCGAAGCGCCCTGGGATCGAAGCGGAACGCCGCGACCACCTCGGGCGGCTCGCCCTGGTCGAGAAGCCAGGGCACCAGCTCGCCAACGTCTTTGGCCGACTTGCTGTTCGGTGCACTCTCGTAGGCTTGACTGAACACCGCGCACCAGAACCACCGCTTCAACTTCTCGCGTCGGGCACCCGCCTCGGCCGTCCTCGAGTCGCCGGCTTTTGCGAGCGTCGCGGCCAGCGGAGCCAGCATGGTCTGATATGGAAGCCACTTTGGCAGCATCACCTTGCAGTCGTCGCGAAGGATCTCGAGGCCGGTCGCGAGTCCCTGCGCTGCCCGTTCCCACCAGGTGCGGATGTCGTCGGGAGTGAGATTCAGGACGTCGCCCCGCTTGCAGGATGGCGCCGGGCGGCAGGCGAGCGAAATGGCTTGCAGGACGTAGTAGGGATCAACGTCGAACGCCTCGATCGCCGGATGCGCGGCCCGTGCGCCGTCCCACAGGGTGCGCAGCCTGATGTTCTCCGGCCAGAAGCGAGCGGTCAGCAACTCAAAAACGCTGAGCTTGACCCCGGTGCGATTGAGCGTCTCGAAGATCGTGCAGAGAGCATCCGCCTCAGTGCTGTCGGAGAGCGTGACAACAGGAAAGTGGTAGTCGTCGATGGACTGGATCCACCGTTCCTCTACGGCAACCAGAGCGTCCTCGAGCGCAATGCGTTCTTGATCCGAGAGCTGGCGGGCGACCTTGCGGCTCCAGTTGCCGAAGCCACCGGCGCCGCCCTTGAGAACCGAGAGCGGCAACAAAAGCTCCCGGGCCTGAAGGGCAAAATCCTCGCGGGCCTTGGCCCACTTCGTGGCGGCGCGGACGTGGAAGATGGCCTCCTCGAAGTCGGCGCCCTCGACCAGCTTCCTCACATCTAGGTAGTACCGGTGTTCGCCGACCCCGTAGAACGCCTGGTAGAGGGAGGTAAGTCTCTGCTGGCCATCGAGGACGAGAAACGTATGCTTGTGGTCGCCAAGCAGCGGCGCACCCTCAAACTCCCGCGCGGCAAAGAGACGTTTCGCATCCCGAACACGCAGGATGCTGCCCGCCGGGTAGTTGTTCGCGATCGAGACGATGAGCTCCTGTGTCGCGCCCGGTTCCCACACAAAGTCCCGCTGAAAGTCCGGCAGGACCGCCGTGCAGTTGTGAACCTCCGCCAGGAGGTCCTTGAGTGCCCGAGGATTGGTATCCTCAAAAAGACTCATGCCGGTCCCCCAACCAACGCCTCAGTACACGACCCCTTCATATCCTGACGCACAGTCATAGCAGGCCTTTCCAGTGCGGTGTTCCGGGGGAAACAACTGCCCGCAATACTTGCACGGTCTGAATTCGGCCCGGCGAGCTTCCATTGCCTGGTGGACCAGGTCCCGGAGCTCCTCATCCGAGGCAGCTTCGGGGCGAATTCTCTTCCAGCGCCGACTTGACCCAGCGGGTCCGTATGCGCCGCACGTCCACTCGACCGTCGGTAGCCGAAGCTCGATGGTCTCTGCTGTGACAAGGACTGTAACCCCCTCGTCCTCGTCGCCAAAGTCGATCTGGATCGCGTCCCGCGTCCTCTCGAGGCGGGATGCAGGAAGACACGCCAGCACGCGTAGCGCGTTCTCTTCAACCCGCAACAGCCCTTCCGCCGGGTAGCGGCGTTCAGGGTCGATTTGATCTCGCTCGTTGCTCATCTCGCTCTCGCTCCTTCCGCAGCTTGGCATCGACCTCCGCCTTTCGTTCATGGCTCGGCGAGCGCACCCTCCCGGTTGGGCACAGGTTCCTCCGATGGTGCAACGCAGACGAGCCTGTACGTGGCAGCGTGAAGCACGAGCCGCTTGGCGTCCAGCATTCCCTGCAACTGCCGTCCGAGGACCTCGATAGGCTCGCCGTTGGGCTTTGCGAGGATCAGAGCGCGAGTGTCGGGGAACTTGACGCACAGGTTCCAAACCTCAGCGCCTAGCTGGAGAGGCTTCTCCTCAAGGCAGTGGTCGTAAGGCAGGTAGGAACGGAGGAGCTCTCCGCCTACTGTCCGGCACTCCCAAGGAAACACCTCACCCGGCACCTTCGCGATCCAGTTCCCATCAGCGTGCTGAAACCGGCCGGCGCCTGTCTGCTGGTAGCCGTTCGCCAGGACGTAGCGTTCCATGATGCCAAGTCTCGGCTCCGCTGTGTGCCGAAGTGGTCTTGGTTCTTTAGGCTGGGACGGCCGATCATCGTGGGGGCGCATGCCTGGGGCCTGGCCGATCGGGTCTCCTATCCCATCCGGCATCCATGCCGGAGGGCCTTCTGAGGCTTCCTCCCCAAGGCTCGGGGCTGATGGGATATCTTGCCACTGGGTGCCGCGACTATCTGCCGCCCTACCGCCACCCAGCGGTGCCGTACTGGCTCCCGACTCCATCGTCTCCGTCGGAGTCCGCATGGGTCCCGTTTGGTCTTGGGCGAAGAGGAAGCTACCTTGGAGGTACTCGACCACAAACTCCGGCGTCCGCTCATAACACATCTTCAGAGCCTCAACGAGATCTGGACGATCGAGCAGGCGACCGAGTTCAGCTGGGACCTCCCTGGCCATCCTCGCCACAGACCTGTTCGCCAAGAAGAGCGTCTCGCCGTCCCAGAGGACATCGACGCTTCGAGGGGTGCCGGCCGGTTCCCCATTGATGTACGGTGTGGGCTCGAGGCTCCCGACCTCTGCGCAGCGTGCAGCCTGAAGGCGCTCACCGATCGCGCGAACACGGCATGCCTCTTCCTCCGGTTCGAGGCTGATCCGTCGCAACATGCCACCAAACGCCTCAAGCCACGGCCTGGGCTCCGTCGGCCGGTTGGATTCGGGTCGCTCGGCGAGTCGGTTCTCCAAGACCGTCGCGAGGCTGACAAGTCGCGAAAAAGGCTCCCGGGACGTGAGATCACTTGAGAGTTTCTGTAGGTCCGCGGTCCTGCGTTTGACGGCCTGGAACAAGTTCTTCCAAGGAACCAACCCCTGCATCGTCAGCGAGTACTCGAGGTCCTCGACGGGTACCCACTCACTTTCGAGGTTCATCCAATGCTGGCATTCCGCCCAAATTCGCTCCGGGTAGCGCGGGAGTAGCGCACGGACCCTTCTCGCCTCTTCGGGAGAGAGCGACGAGCCGGAACTGAGCCTTTTGAGCCACTGAATGGCCAGATCCGACGTTGGATGCTCCGCGACGCCGATCTTGGACCATAAGGAAAGGTCGGCGGCGGCCGGGTGGACCACTGCGGCGCCCGGTCCGTCCTCCTCGTCCGCGCGCAGGAAGACCTCGTCGGCCCGGGTCCATGCATTGTCGCTGGAGAAGACAAGGGCATGCTCGCGAAAGGCCGCTCGCACCTCAGCCGCCTGCTCGGTCGAGCACTGGCCAAGCAGCTGATCAAGGCGTCGGTACCATTTCAGGACCTCGGACACGGGTGGGTTCGCAGCCTTGGCGAGGGACGCAAGGCGAGCCAGCAATTGGTCGGGCCCCGTAGGCGTGTCCCGAACGCCGAGGGCGACCAGCACGGGCCGGTTAGCCTCGGTGTCAAGCTCGGCCTTGACGAACGATTCGACGTCGAGCAGCGATTCCGTCGCAGGGGTCCGACGCAGCAGTTCGGCCGGTTCGCGGCCCTGGCCCCACGTGTCCTCAAGGCAGGGCAGGGACCTCAGGCGATCAATCCACCTGGGGGT
The DNA here is from genome assembly GCA_021818355.1 of Actinomycetes bacterium. GTDB lineage: Bacteria > Actinomycetota > Acidimicrobiia > Acidimicrobiales > Acidimicrobiaceae > Acidithrix. The sequence goes on from JAKAEN010000012.1 coordinate 15,296, forward strand.
CAGGGGTTCCGAGGTGATTAGGGCGGTGTTGCCAGTAGTAGCGACCTGGACCGCGCGGGCGGTCAGAACCACGGGCCACGAGTAGGTCGAGCAACGCAAGAAGCGCTCAAGCAGTTGGGCCCACAACTTGGGCTGACCCTGGGCCAGTGTCCGCCAGTGCTCCCACAGGTCGTCCTCGAAATCCCAATCCTCGAGCACGAACTGGTTCGTCTTGTATCGGAACTCCAGTTCGCCCTTAAGGCCCCGCGCTACCGCCGCCGCTCGGATCGCCGGGCGACTTTGGTGAACTGTGCTGGAATTCCGCAGGGGCGGGAATGACAGGAGCCGACTCCGAGGCGACCGGACCCACTGCAACCAGTCGTCGTGCGGGCAGGAATCGTGGTCCTCCCAGTACGACGTATGCAGCACATGCGAGGAGTACCAACCGCTGGGGAGCCATCCCTCCAGCTGGCCGCCATCATCAGCGAGGATCTCCGAGTTCGACGATCTCCGATACATATCCTGTGTCACGAACTGAAAACTGTCGGCAACCTGGGCGTTCAGCCTCGCGCTGATCCGGGCTAGTCGCACACATTCATCGAGGGTGAGCTGCTCACGGCTGAAAAACCTGGTTGCCACCCTCTGGAGGACCAGGCTCGCGTCGGCGGGCTGCTCAAGGCCGAGGCGCTCGAGGACTTTGTAGGCCGCTGACACCTTCTTACCGAGATCGGCGTCCTTGTGCTCCTCAGCGACTTGCCGTTGCTCTTGGAGAAACCGGAGCCAGTTCTGGTTAAGGACCAGAAGGTGGTTGGCCAGGAACTCCCAATCCCCGGAGGACTCGAGGAGCTTCCTCTCGCCGAGCCGGACCACGTCCTTACTCGAGTAAAGAACGTCCTTGCTCTGGGCCGGCACAATCCGAAGATCCCTGTAGTTCGCCCCGTAGTAGTAGGCGGTCACCTCAGGGGACACGTAGTCCCAGAGTTCAAGCAGCTGACGCCACTTCGCTGGCCGGGGGAGCCGATTCTTCATCAGGGAGTCAAGAACGGAGGCCTTGTTGATCTCCGAGCAGAACCCCCACCGGATCAGCTTCTTTCGGTCAACGTCCGCGACAGCAAGGCCAAGGGGCGGCTTCTCCCTGGTCAGGTGGCTCTGGATGTCCCCAGCAGTCCAGACGCGCAGGATCTCATCCGGCACGGCCACGCACTGGCCCTCTGAGACCAAGACGTCCTGTTCCGTCAGGAGAAAGTGCTCGTTCAAGACGACCGACCGGGCCGATTCGGCTACCAAGGCGCCACAAATCCCCTCAAGGGAGGGGTCCTGCGAGGGCGGTTCGGGCAGGAGCCCATAGGCACGTGCTCTCTCACCCGAGGCAGTGTCGGTTCGCAGCCAGGCAAGGACTGCCTCGCCTGCCAGGCGGCCCGTCCGCTCGAGCAGCCAGCGGTTCGTGGGCGATGTCGAGGGGTCCTTGATCTTGAGCCTTGCCGGGTCTTGGAGAAACGGTGCGTTGCACGCGAATGGGAGTTTGGTCGTCACACCGGTTGGAAGAACAACGAACAGTCGGCCGGCGAGCCCGTAGACGATCTCGACCCGGCACGGTGGCAAGGACTCAAGGTCGTCGTTGTCCAGCCGCCTAGCTGCGCGCAGTTCTTCAACTGCATCGGCCGGAAATCGCTCAAGGCCCGAGCGAATGAGGAGAAAGCGCTCATGCTCCGCTGACGTCAGGCACACCCACTCCGACCCAAGGATGGGGCCCCGCTGCTGAGAGACCCACCGAAGCTCCCGATCCCCGATCCGTAGGCTCCGGATGTTGTGGAAGAAGAGGAGAGACGCCGGACTGGTGAACCAGTCGTCCAGGTTGCTTGTGAGGTCAGCCTCCCGTCGGCTGTCGGTCACTCGCACCTCGATCACGGTTCGGCCATCAGAGCCGGAGCGGTCAGGGCACCACGCCGGCTCCGTGAAGCGCCCTGCGCGAAAGGTCACTAACAAGGTGGGTGTGGTCAGTCGAACCTCGTCGCCGAGGCTGAACGTGCTCTTGAAACCTATGCCTCGAAATCCAACCGTGTGAAGGTTCCGTTTGTTGGAATAGCCAAATCGGCAGAGGGATTGGAAGTCTTCTGCCGTAAAGTCCTGCCCGTTGTGCGAGAACACGAACTGGTGGTCGTTCAGGTTGACGGTTGCTTCTGTCGCCCCGGCGTCGTCCGCATTCTGTAACAGCTCGGAGACCACGTGACGTGGGCTTTGGACTTGTTCAAAGAGCTGGTGCCAAGGACCGGCAAGGTCGGGGTCTGCTTCAAGTTGGTCCCACCGCTTGTTTGCAACAGACCGAATTGGCTCGAAATAGTCGGGTCTGTCCACTAGCGCGGTTCCTCTGCGTTTGCGAGGAGTTCCTTGAATTCGTAGTTGACGCTCGCTGCGCCGAAGTCCGGCTCACGGCGGAATGGACGTCGGACGTAGTGCACGCGATGTGCGCCATCTGGCAGGAACTCCACGATCGCAAGAATGAAATCCTCGGGCTTGTTAAGGGAGTAGAGGATCTCGTTCTTGGTCACGGTGATCGTGGCCGCGTCGGTGACTCGGCCCTTGACCTCGATGAACCTCAGCTTGCCCGTACCTGGGATCCGGCTCTCGATGTCGTAACCGAGCTTGTCCGCCTCGCGGTCGGTCGGCATAAACCCGAGCCGCCGCTCGATCTCCATCACGGCGGCGCGGGCGCGGGCAGCGGAAGCCTGGGTGTCGATGGGCACAATGGGGGAGTTGCCGTGCTGGCCAGTCATCGCGGCGATCAACCCGGCCGGCACCACGACGACCCCGCCGAGGACAACCGGTGGGAGGGCCGAGATCTGCTTCTCACGTTCCAGCTCCGCCAGGCGACGCTCGAGCCGCCCCTGTAGGTCGTCGGCCCGGCGCCGCGCCTCCTGCGAGTTGAGGCGGGCGTTCGGCTTGCCGGCCTGCTCCTGTGCCTTGAGGTCCTCAGCGCGATGATCCCAGTAGTTGATCTCCTTCGTCAGGCGGTCTTTGACCGCGGCGTGGGCCTTCTCGATCCACGCCAGGCGGCGATCGCGAACGTCCCCCAGATGCTCCGGGACGACGTGCGCAATGGCATGGACCTGGGCTTGGCGCTCGAGGTCGCGCGTGATCCAGGCGGCTTCTGGCCGGCTCAGGATGGCCTCGACATTTGGCTCGTCAGCCTTGAGTGGGCGGTAGTCGAGGTACGGCGCGTAGTTTAGGTGCCTGACCTCGCCCGTTGCATCGAGCTCGACGTACAGCATCCGTTTGGAGATAGTCCGGCGTTCGCCGCTTCTCGTCAGACTTGCATCCTGGATGGCGTGCTCGAGGTAGAAGAGCACACGAGGGTTCATGCCGGGGTCGCGCTCATCCACCAGGGCGGCTCCGCGCCGGAGAAGGTCCCGATGGCGCTCGAGTGTGAGGTCGAGGGTCGCATCGAGGAGAGGATGCCCAGGGCAAACGAACGCGGCCAGCGGTTGCCCTGTCGGCGCGATGAGGTTCTTCTCGAATGCGATCCGCTCGTACCGGGGCAGCACTGGCTGGCCAGTGCCGATCAGCCGGTCGCGGTTGCGGACCGGCGCGGGGACGTGCGTGACCTCGTACCGCCGGGGCTCCCTCTGGCGGGTCGTCCCGCCGAGTTGCTGAAATGCCTCAAGGAAGAATGACTCAATGTAATGCGGCTGCAGGCGGCGGGCCTCCGCCCGCTCCATCTCCTCGCGAACCTGCGCCACCCGGCTCGAGTCCATGCCGTCGTGCACCAGGGCGTGCTCGTCGATTAGGCCCTGGAGTTGCCTCTGGTCCACGGCGTTTTCCACCGCGCGGGTTAGCCGGGCGCGCACTTCGGGTAGGTCGCCATATCGAATAGCCTCGATGAGTAGGTCCCTGAGTGGCCGCCCTTCGAACTCGAGCTTGCCCAGGACGTTGAAGACTTGGCCACCGAGCGCCTTGCGAGCCTCCTCCAGCTTCTCGAGCAGGGTGCGGTAGACGTCGCCCTCGCGCGTCTCCTCGGCTACCAGGTTCCACAGGTGGCAGACCTCGGTTTGGCCGATCCTGTGAATGCGGCCGAAGCGCTGCTCGATGCGGTTGGGGTTCCAGGGTAGGTCGTAGTTGACCATGAGGTGCGCGCGCTGGAGGTTGATCCCCTCGCCCGCCGCGTCGGTGGCCACCAGGACCTGAATTTCGGGATCGTGGAGAAACGCCTCCTGCGCCTTCTTGCGCTCTTCTCGCCCCATCCCGCCGTGGATCTCGACGACCGATCCCACCCGCCCGAGCAGCGTGCCGATGCGCTCGGCCAGGTAGTGCAGGGTGTCCAGGTGTTCGGTGAAGAGCACGAGCTTTTGTCGTGGTGAAGAAACTGGGCGTGGGGCGCCGGGATCGCCGTAGGGTGACGGCGGCTCTCCAACCCGCCCCGTCAGCGCGGCCGGCGTGAAGATCTCGGCGAGCAGGCCTGCAAGCTCGCGCCATTTCGTGTCCTCGCCGCTACGGCGAATGGATTGCGCCATCGCCTGCAACCTAGTCAGGGTGGCGATCTCCGCCTGCAGCTCTTGGATCGTCCGGGCGGCAGTCGCTTGGTCGAGGACCTCCTCCTCCGCCTCCTGGACCTCGTTCTCCGGCGCGTCCTCGAGGTCCTCGATATCGTCGCGGTCGAGAGTCGGGCCCGCGGCCGCAAGCGCAGTAATCGTCGCGCCACGATGGAGGAGCTCGAGTTCCCGCAGGCGCTTCTCCAGGCGTTCGCGCCGGCGGCGCAGGGACTGGAAGATCGCTTCGGGGGAAGACGCCAGGCGCCGCTGCAGGATCGTCAGAGCGAAACCGACCGTCCCGGCCCTCTTCTCGTTCTGCAGCGCCTCGGCGCGGTTGAACTCCTCCCTGACGTAGTCGGTGACCTCCTTGTAAAGGTGTGCTTCGGCCGCAGAAAGCTTGTACGGGACCGTGTGCGCAATTCGCTCCGGAAAGAGCGGCGTACCATCGAACTTGAGCAGCGTTTCCTTGACCATCCGGCGCATGAGGTCTGACACGTCGATGGCATGGACCCCGTCCCGGAAGCGCCCCTCGAACCGGTCCCCATCGAGCAGCGCCATGAAGAGCTGAAAGTCCTCCTCCTTGCCGTTGTGCGGCGTGGCGGTCATCAGCAACAGATTGCGTGTGAGGCCGGAGAGCAGCTGGCCCAGCCTGTAGCGCTTGGTGTACTTGACCTCGCCACCAAAGAAGGTCGCGGACATCTTGTGCGCTTCGTCGCACACAATCAGGTCCCAGTGGCAGTCCGGCGCCTGCAGCTTGGCTTGCACGTCCTCGTTGCGCGACAACTTGTCGAGCCGGGCGATGGCAAGGTCGGTCTCCAGAAACCAGTTGCCCGTGCGGGCAGCCTCGAGTTTGTCGTTAGTCAGGATCTCGAAGGGAAGGTGGAAGCGGCGGTCGAGTTCGTCCTGCCACTGCTCGGCCAGGTTCCCAGGGCATACGATGAGGCAGCGTTGCAGATCGCCACGAGCGATCAACTCCTTGATGAGAAGGCCCGCCATGATTGTCTTGCCGGCGCCAGGGTCGTCAGCGAGCAGAAACCGCAGCGGCTGCCGTGGCAGCATCGCCTCGTACACCGCCGTGATCTGGTGCGGCAGCGGATCGATCAGAGAAGTGTGCACCGCGAGCACAGGATCGAAAAGGTGCGCCAGCCGAATCCGATGAGCCTCGGAAACGAGCCGGAAGAGCGCTCCATCGCCGTCGAAACTCCAGGGCCGGCCCTTCTCGACCACCTGGATCCGCGTTTCATCGTGGCGGTACAGGAGTTGATTGGCGACGTGGCCACCCGGGTCCTTGAACGTGAGTTCCAGTACCTCCGAGCCGTACCACTGGACGCTTACCACTGTGACCAAGGCATCGGGCAAGATCCCGCGCACGGCCGCGTTTGGTTGTAGCTCTTCGAGCTTGCTCATTCGGTGTGCCCCCGACATTGAACTGCGGGTGACATCCTACTCCTCAAGGGAACGATTTGGCGGACTCTATTGGCGAACGAGTCGCAACAACGAAGACGAGATGCGGCCCGTGCACCAGCGTGAGCGGGAACCACGGCTCAGGAATGGAGGGACAATGGTGCTTTCCTGTACGAAACCGGCAGCGCTGGACGCGGCCTTTAGGTACCGAAACCAGTCGTAGTCGGTGATCCCGACGTAGAGCTTCATCGCAGCTCACCCGGCATATCTTGGCGGAAGCGCTGGTAGCGCCGTTCGAGGAAGGCGGGATCGGGTCTCGTCCCTGGGTTCCTCGGCAGGATGATCCGCTGGTTGTGGATACCCTGGAGGCCGTGGCAGAGCATCGGGCCGTCGTGCTCGCGGAGGATCTCCTCCTTGACCTCGATGGTGTAGTCGGGTCGGATGCCGAAGAAGTACCTGTCGAACGCCGCGTGGTGGAGCTTGCACAGGGCGATCCCGTTCGGCACGACGGGTTCGCTGTCCGGCTCGCCGTCGGGAAGGATGTGCGCCGCGTCGAGGAGCTCCTCGTGCCGGAGTTGGCAGAGCGCGCAGCGCTCCTGATACGCCCGCAGGACACGCTCGCGGAAGGCGTGCTGGTGCAGCCGCACCTGCACGGTCGCCGTGATGTAGGCGCGACGGGCATCCCCGCCGGCATCGCCAGCACCGAAACCCGAGATGACACCCGCACCGTCGGCCACACTGAGGCGGCGATCGACCTCCGCGGCCGCGTCCACCGCGACCGAGAACGTGAGAGCCGCAGGGTCGTCGCCGACGATGAAGACCGGCCAGATCGCGAGGTACCGCCCCGGCACAAAGGCGTGCAGGTAGACCAACGGGACGTGAAGCCGCATTGCCTCACGAAGGCCGACGTTGTCGCGGTGGTTGGGGTCCGTGCCTCGGTAGCGGTAGTGGAGGAGGTTGTCACCGTGAAACGAGTCGTCGTACGGGCCGCTGGACGTCGTGGTGATCGAAAGCGGCAACTGCATCAGCCGCGGCTTGAAGATCCCCTGCGGGCCAACCAACCGGATCCGCTCGCCGTCGAACAGGAAGCCCTGCTCAAGGAGGGCCCGCGGCAACGTCTCGCCGTGCGCCAGCACCTGCGCGTTCAGCCACTGGAAGGCAGCCAGGCGGATGGGGAGGTCATCCATGGGGGTTGTTACCCTCTTGATTTGCCACGGGCCATGGTAGCGCTGCCATATGTGGCGTTGGGTCGCCACAAGTTGCCTCTACCGGTGAAATTGCGGCTCGTCGGCCGATGCTCGCATCGGCCGCACGCGACTGATGCTGGGCGCGACCGCTGGGCGGGCGGCCGCGACATCCGGCGCGATAGGCTGGCGACACGCCTTACTGCGCGAGGCCTTCGCCTCGAACGCGCATCTGCCGACCCTCGGCGACCCATCGGCGGACCTTCTTCTCGCCGTACTTGGCCG